>CAIZOZ010000222.1 GCA_903934745.1 uncultured cyanobacterium | reverse complement strand
GCCGTCCTGGTCAGTGCCTTGGCCGGGGCGGTCCTCGGTGCCGCTGGCCTGGGCTGGTGGCTGCTGTCGGAGGCGGACCGGCGGCGGCAGGCCCAGCGCCATCTGCGGGTGTTGCGCCAATCGGGGCTGCAGGGACTGCAATCCGGGCTGCAAGGGCTGCAGGGGGGACTGGCTAAGCCGGTTGAGGATCCCCTGCGCGACCGGGTGCAGCAGCTCAACCAGGCCATCGATGATGTGCGCCGTCAGCTGGAGCAACTGCAGACCCAGCCCTGAGCCCAGGCCGGCCGCCTGCGTGTGCGCTTGCGCCTGCACGTCACCCCAGGTGCCGGAGCAGGCCATGGGCTGGCTCCCCGGACCGGCTGCTGGTTAGGTTGCTCGCAATCTTTCCATTGGCCATGCTCCGCTCCGACGCCATCACCCAGGGCATCCAACGCTCTCCGAATCGCGCCATGTTGCGGGCTGTCGGGTTTGGGGACGGCGATTTCGGCAAGCCGATCCTCGGCATCGCCAATGGCTACAGCACCATTACCCCCTGCAACATCGGCCTCGATGACCTGGCCCGCCGCGCCGAACAGGCGGCCCGGGTTGCCGGTGCGATGCCCCAGATGTTTGGCACGATCACCGTCAGTGACGGCATCTCGATGGGCACCGAGGGGATGAAGTATTCCCTGGTGAGCCGAGAGGTGATCGCCGATGCGATCGAAACCGCCTGCAATGGACAATCGATGGATGGAGTGCTGGCCGTCGGCGGCTGTGACAAGAACATGCCTGGCGCCATGATCGCGATGGCCCGCATGAACATCCCGGCCATTTTTGTGTATGGCGGCACCATCAAACCCGGCAAACTGGGTGGCTGTGATCTCACGGTGGTGAGTTCCTTTGAGGCGGTGGGTCAATTCACTGCCGGCACAATCGACGCAGAGCGGCTGCTCGCGGTCGAAAAGAATGCCTGTCCCGGTGCGGGCAGTTGTGGTGGCATGTTCACCGCCAACACGATGAGTTCGGCGATTGAGGCGATGGGCCTGAGCCTGCCCTACAGCTCCACGATGGCGGCCGAAGATGCGGAGAAGGCGGACAGCGCCGCTCGCTCGGCCGAAGTGCTGGTGGAGGCGATTGCCAGGAACATCCGCCCCCTGGATCTGCTCAGCCGTGAGGCTTTTGAAAATGCCATCGCCGTGATCATGGCCGTGGGCGGTTCCACCAACGCCGTGTTGCACCTGCTGGCCATCGCCCGCACCGCCGGGGTGCCGCTGTGCATCGAAGACTTCGAGACGATCCGCCAGAAGGTGCCGGTGATCTGCGACCTCAAGCCCAGCGGTCGTTATGTGGCCACCGATCTGCACCGGGCCGGCGGTATTCCCCAGGTGATGAAGCTGCTGCTGGATGCCGGTCTGCTCCATGGCGATTGCCGCACCATTGAGGACAAGACGCTGGCCGAAGTGCTCGCCGATGTGCCGTCCGTGCCGCCGGCCGATCAGGACGTGATCCATCCCCTCAGCGCTCCGCTCTACGCCAAGGGCCATCTGGCGATTCTCAAGGGCAATCTGGCCGAAGAAGGTGCGGTCGCCAAGATCAGCGGCGTCAAAACTCCGGTGATCACTGGCCCGGCCCGGGTGTTCGAGAGCGAGGAAACCTGT
>CAIZOZ010000221.1 GCA_903934745.1 uncultured cyanobacterium | reverse complement strand
GTCGGTGGTGCCGATGCTCACCTGGTGGGTTTTCTCACGCTGATTGATCTGAAGGACACACTCCATGGGGCTCACCGATTGGCTGGGGACGTTCGGCAGGGCGCAATCGCTCGATCTGAGCAGCGACCTGGAGCGGGGTTATGAAGCCGGTCTGCTGATTCAGAGCCTGGAGCTGGAGCACTACAACGACCGGCCGGTGCGACCGGAACTGGAGTTGCGCTTGCCTAAGGGGATGCAGGCCCAGGTGCTGCGGCGGTTCCGAGCCGCACTCCAGGTCTGCCGCCAGTCGCTCGAGCAACTGGAGCCCTATCGCCAGGAACTGTCGGGCCAGGAAGTGCGGCAGATCCAGTTGATCGAGTCGGTGGTGAGCCGCTATGACGTCAAACGCAAGGCCCTGCCCAGCCTCAGCCGTTCACCCGAGATCCTGCCTCGCAGTCTGATCGGCGTGGTGGATCAGGTGAGGCGCCAACTCGACCCGGAGGCGGAAGCCACCGTGGTGGCCGGCTTTCGGCGCCGTCGGGATTCCACCCTGGTGTCGCTGCGGATTCTGCTGCTGCTGATCCTGGTGCCGATCCTGATGCAACAGGTGAGCCGGGTGTATGTGGTTTCGCCGTTGGTGGATCGCTTTTCACCGGACACTCCGTTCCTGAGCTATCCGAAGCCCAAGCTGGAGCAATCGGCGTTGAAGAAACTGCGCGAGTTCCAGTCCGAACTCGAGTTCAGCTCCCTGCTGGATGAGAAAGCCGCACCAACGCCAGAAGAAATGCGTCAACAAATGGCCGAACGGGCACGGCAGCTGAAGGAAGAGGCCGACGAAGAGAGCACCCACGCTGTCAAGAACGTCATCTCTGATCTTTTTGGCCTGATTGGCTTCCTGCTGGTTTGCATCTTCGGCCAAAGGGATATTCAGGTGCTACGTGGTTTTATTGATGAATTGGTCTATGGCCTGAGCGATAGCGCCAAGGCTTTCGCAATCATTCTATTCACCGATATATTCGTTGGCTTTCACAGCCCCGAAGGCTGGACAGTGCTGCTGGATGGTGTGGCCCATCACCTGGGATTGCCGCCACAGGAGAATTTCATCATGCTGTTCATCGCCACATTTCCTGTGGTGCTGGCCACAATCTTTAAATATTGGATCTTCCGTTATCTCAACCGTGTGTCGCCGTCTTCTGTCGCCACCTTGCGCAACATGAACGGTGGAGGTTGAGCTCGCTGCCCCGCCGGCTGGGCCTTGCCAGCTCCCAGCCAGCCTGCCGCGCCTGACCCTGATCAGCGGACCGGCCGGCGGCGGCAAGAGCCGCTGGGCCGAGCACCTGGCCAGTGGCAGTGGCCTGGCGGTGGTGTATCTGGCCACCGGGCCCCTGCTGCCGGCGGATGAGGGCTGGCAGCGACGCCTGGAGCGCCATCGCCGCCGCCGGCCAGCCGCGTGGCAGTGCCGCGAGGTGCAGGGGCAGCTGGTGCAGGCGCTGGCCGACCTGGAGCAGGGACAAATCGCCCTGGTGGATTCGCTCGGCACCTGGGTTGCGGCCTGGCTGGAGGCCAGCCCGGCAGCCTGGAGCCAGGCCTGCAGCGACTTGCTCGAGGCCCTGACCACCACGGCGGCACCGCTGCTGCTGGTCTGCGAGGAGGTGAGCTGGGGGGTGGTGCCGGCCACGGCGGCCGGCGGGCGCTTCCGCGACCGGCTGACGAGCCTGCAACAGGCGATCAGCCGGCGCTGTGATCGCTCCTGGCTGGTGCTGCAGGGGCGGGCGCTTGATCTCCACGCCCTCGGCCTGCCGGTGCCGGCGGAGCCCTGATGCCACGCGTCGTCCTCTATCAGCCCCAGATTCCCCCGAACACGGGCAATGTCGCCCGCACCTGTGCGGCCACCACCAGTCCGCTGCATCTGATCGAGCCCCTGGGCTTTGCCATCGACGATCGCCAGCTGCGTCGCGCCGGCCTCGACTACTGGCCCTGGGTCGATCTGCAGCGCCATGCGGATCTGGCGGCCTTTGAGCGCCACCGTGCCTCCCTGGGCGGCCGGCTGGTGGCGATCAGCGCCCATGCCGAGCAGAGCTACGGCCACTTCGGCTTTGCCCCCAGCGACTGGCTGCTGTTCGGTCGCGAAACCGATGGCCTGCCGCCGGAGCTGCTGGCCGCCGCCGATGTCCGCCTGACGATCCCGATGGCCGGCGGCCTGAGCCGCGGTGGCGGCGTGCGCAGCCTGAATCTGTCGGTGGCGGTGGGCGTGGTGCTCTACGAAGCCTTGCGTCAGCTGGAAGCCCCTGCAGGGCAAGGCTTCTGAACCATCTGGCCTGAGCGTTGACGGCCTGAATCCGGCCGGACCTGTTCGCGGATGTTCCCAGCGTGACTTGATCGAATCGGCTCCACGGGTTACTGTCTGCGCGACCCGGAGATGTCGGCTTCTCTACCGGGTTTTGTCCGAATGGGTGAAAATTTGCATGAAGCCTTTAAGTTGGATCCTGCCTGTCGTCCTTGCTACCCCTGCGATTGTGCCGCTTGTCGCGGCCGTAGCTGATGATGCCCGCGGTTCAAACCCAACAGATCTTCTGATCGCCTCCCTGCCTGCCATCAAGCCCCCCACGGTCTGGGTGAAGGTCAAGCAGTCCACCACCATTGAGGAACTCTCCTCCCAGCTGCGGCTGGACGAAACCCAGCTGGCCAAGCTCAACCGGGTGGATGAGGACCATCGCTTCAACCCTGGCGACCTGCTGGCCCTGCCAGCGAACCAGTCCGTTCCACTTGATCGGATTGCGTCGCTCGATCCCAACGGCACTCGTCTCGCCCATCCGCTGCCGTCCGCACCGCCGCCTTCGGTCGGGGCCGGAGTGGTGCGATTCGGCGACACCCTGTTGTTGATTGCCCAGCGCTACGGACTGACCCTGGCGGAGCTGCTGCGGCTCAACCCTGGTCTCGAGACAGCCCGGCTTGTGGTGGGCAGCCAGGTGCAGCTCGCCCAGTCGGCACCGAACATCCGCTCCCGCATGCTGCTGGGAATGAACCCGGTGGGCAGTGGTGGGGTCAGCTGGCCTGAACTGCCCAATTTCGGACCCCAGCAACGGCCGTTCCGTGGCCATGGCAGCACCGCCCCGCTGATCTGGCCCACCAGAGGCACCTTCACCTCCGGCTATGGCTGGCGTTGGGGGCGGATGCACAAGGGCATTGATGTGGCCAACAACGTCGGCACCCCAATCGTCGCCGCCCTGGAAGGCCAGGTGTCCTTCGCCGGCTGGGATGACGGTGGTTATGGCTATCTGGTCAAGATCCTCCATGCCGATGGCTCGGTGACCTTGTACGGCCACAACAGCAGGATCCTGGTGAGCCAGGGACAGTTCGTGCAGCAGGGACAGCCGATCAGCCAGATGGGCAGCACCGGCCGCAGCACCGGACCCCACCTCCATTTCGAGGTGCGACCCGCCGGCCAGGGAGCCATTAACCCCCTCAATGTGCTGCCACCCCGGGCCTGACCCCCATTCAGCCGCTCGGCTCTGGGTCAGGGGTCAGGGGGGTCAGGGGTCAGGACCACGATCGTTTAAGCTGCTCTCACTGGCTCGGTAGCTCAGCTGGTTAGAGCGTGGGATTCATAACCCCAAGGTCGGGAGTTCAAGTCTCCCCCGAGCCATGGTTTTTAATTCTCGAAACCCCTGCTACGGCAGGGTTTTTTTGTGGCTGGATCCGGAGGATGCCAAGCTGCATTGTGATGCCCCACCACGCCGACCGCCCCACCAAGATCTGTGCCTGCTGTGGCCGCCCCTTCCAGTGGCGGCGCAAGTGGAAGAACGTGTGGGAGCAGGTGCGTTACTGCTCCGATCGCTGCCGTAACCAGGCGCGCAGCAAGAGTTAGGGGCGCTCGGTGTCGCGATGCGGTTCAGTTCTCTGTCTGGGACGAGGGCTGCTCTGCATGGCGACCAAGGCTCTTGCCTGTCGGCTCCCCGGTGTTGATCAGGGCTGAAAGATCGCGTTCAGGGGGATTGGGCTCGGCTTCAGGACCGATCACATCCACGGACATCCGCTGCACGACCAGTCGATAGCGGATCGGCTGGGTGTTGTTGAGATAGGTCTGTACAGCGGCCACCTGGCGGGAGGTGGGGAAGCCCGGGTTGGTGACCCGCACAGCGGCCTTGATCAGCGGTGGATTCTGAGTCCAGTCGATTCGCAGCTGGATCAGTTCCGCGTCCTTGCCGAGGGTGATGGTGTTGTTTTTGAGCGAGCGGATGACGGCCTGCTGGATCTGCTCCAGGGCCGCTGTGCGGCGTGCCTGACGCACCAGCGACAGGAAACTGCCCGAGAGGGGGATCAGCAGCAGGGCTGTCAGCAGCAGGCTGACCAAACCGAGCCGACTGCGCAGCAGATTCAACCGCAGATCGGGCTGGCAGACGGCCAGGGCGATCAGGCCACCGCTGAGGATGCCCAGCAGGTTGGCGGCGAACAGCAGGGCGGCGCCAAGGGCACTGCTCCACTCGCTCACGGCCAGCAGCAGCCCAACCGCACAGACCGGCGGCACCAGCGCAACGGCAATCGCCGTCCCCGCCAGTGAGGAGAGAGCTTTGGAGCGAACCGAGGCATAGGTGGCCATGGCGCCCGCCACCAGGGCGACGCCAAGATCGAGCAGATTCGGCTGGGTGCGGGCGGCCACCTCCGAACCGAGAATCGGCAATCCCACCGATAAGCCCAGCAGCAGCGAAAGGGCCAGGGTGATCACCACCCCGACCAGCAGGGTGAGCACGGCTGTCCCCACCAGCCGCAGCCGCCCCTGCAGGATCGCAAAGGCAATGGCCCGCAGCGGCAACATCCAGGGCGCGATCAACATCGCCCCGATCACCACCGCACTGCTGTTGGCCAGCAGTCCCAGGGTGGCGATCATCCCCGCCGCCAGGGTGAGCACCACGAACTCCTGGTCGGCGCGTGCATCAAGTTCGAACTGGTCACGAAGCCGCTGTTCACTCATCTCGGAGGCTTGGGCGAGTTGCTGCACCATCGGCGCCATGCAAGCTACGCCGTACAGCACCGCCGAGATCGACTTCAACCTCGTTCTTGTTACCAACAGCACCATGGGCAGCCACTGGTAGCACCATGGTTGGCCACGGGCTGCAGCGGCGGCAGGGGCCAGTGCCGCCAGCCCTGGATCGTCAACAGCTTGAATTATCCGCCATACATTGAAAGTGGGCCCAACTTGATTGTACCATTGGCGGCCAACAATGAAATATTGAACTCATCAGCAAACTCAGAAACCCTGACGTAAGCCATTCCATCTCGCAGGAATGCTGGCATGATAATGCTGCCATTTTTATGGCACACATCAACCACCGGTGTGTTGGACAGCCCAAGGTCGTTATACAGATATTTGGGATTGGG
>CAIZOZ010000220.1 GCA_903934745.1 uncultured cyanobacterium | reverse complement strand
CGCTGCCTCAGCTCCCCGCGGATCCAGGAACGCCATGGAACAGCCACCATCCATCAGTTCCGAACTGCACGCCCATCCGGGCTCCAGTCCTGGCGCCCCGTCCCGCATGGTCAACGTGCATCAGGCCAAAACCCAGTTGTCGCGCCTGATTGATGCCGCCCATGCCGGCGAAACGATCGTGCTGGCCAAGGCGGGCAAACCCTGGGCACGGCTGGTGCCGTTGGAAGCACCGGCACCCCAGCGCATTCCGGGGCGGCTGCGCCAGCTCGGGCCCCTCAGCAATCCGGATGCCCTGCTGGAGCCCCTGGCGCTGGACGAACTCGCTGAGTGGGACAGCAGCCCCCTACTCGCTGAGGCGTCCCAGTTGTGAGGAGCCCTGCTCCTAGTGGCTCCGCCTATTTGCTTGACAGCCATGTGCTGCTCTGGTGGTGGTTCGATCCGGCCCGTCTCTCCACTGCCGTTCATGGGCTGCTGGTCGATTCCAGCAGCCAGATCCGGGTGAGTGCTGCCAGCGTCTGGGAGCTCAGCCTCAAGCACCAGCGGGGCAAGCTGCCCGAGCTGGCCGGCGCCATCGGTGATCTGCCTGGCCTGTTGCAGGCCGATGGCTTTCAGGGATTGCCGATCAGCCAGGCCCATGGGCTCCGGGCCGGTGCCTACAGCCAGCCCCACCGCGATCCCTTTGATCGGGTGCTGGCAGCCCAGGCCGAACTGGAGCGCCTGGTGTTGCTCACCGCCGATCCGCAGCTGACCACCTTTCCCTGCCAAACCCTCTGGTGACCGCTGATGCCCGCTGAGCCGTCTCGCCTCGATCAGAAAATCCTTGAGCACTTCCCGGGCCTAGTGGTGCGCAAGGACCTCACCACCGAGCTCAAGCAGAACGCCGTGGTGCCCACTTACGTGCTCGAGTACCTGCTGGGTCAACACTGCGCCACTGATGATCCTGCTCTGATTCAGGAGGGCCTGGAATCGGTGCGCCGCATTCTGGCCAAGCACTATGTGCACCGCAATCAGGCGGAACTGGTGCGCTCCACGATCAGTGATCGCGGCAATCACAAGGTGATCGACAAGGTCACAGCCACCTTCAACGACAAAGGCGGCTTTCACGAAGCGGAGTTCACCAACCTCGGTCTCAAGAAGGTGCCGATTGACGACTCCTACGTCAAACGCTTTCCCAAGATGCTGGTGGGCGGCATCTGGGCGATCAGCGATGTGGAGTATGCGATACCGGTGGATCCCAAAGCCAGCCCCTGGGCCATCGCCAATCTGAAACCGATTCAGGTGGCTGGCGTCAACCACGAAGAGTTCTTAGCAGCCAGGGCTCAGTTCAGCACCGAGGAGTGGATGGATGTGCTGATGCAGAGCGTGGGCTTCAACCCGGAGCACTTCAGCCGCCGCGCCAAACTGCTCACCCTGATCCGGCTGATTCCTTTCTGTGAGCGCAACTACAACTTGCTGGAGCTCGGCCCCAAGGGCACCGGTAAATCCCATATCTACGCCGAGTTCTCACCCCACGGCATGTTGATCTCCGGTTCGGAGGTCACCGCACCCAAGCTGTTTGTCAGCAACGCCAGCGGCAAGATCGGCCTGGTGGGCTACTGGGACTGCATCTGTTTCGACGAGTTCGCCGGCAAGGACAAACGGGTCGACAAGACGCTGGTCGACATCATGAAGAACTACATGGCCAACCGCACCTTCTCACGCGGCATCGAGCAGCTCTCCGCCGAGGCCTCGATGGTGTTCATGGGCAACACCCAGAAGTCGGTGGCCACCATGCTCAAGCACTCCCACTTTTACGAACCGCTGCCAGATAACTACATCGACTCGG
>CAIZOZ010000219.1 GCA_903934745.1 uncultured cyanobacterium | reverse complement strand
CATCCCCTGCGCCTGAGCTACGGCCTGGCGATTCTGCTTAGCAAGGCGCTCACCCGCCTGCGCCTGCTGCGGCTGGCGTCCGTGCCGGGCTCCCTAGTGGCCTGGATGTTGCTGTGCCATCACAAACCCGATGTGCTGATGGTCGAGTTCGGCTTTCATGCCGTGCGGGTGATGGAGGTGGCGGCCTGGACTCCCGTGCCGATGGTGGTGCATTTCCGCGGTTCCGATGCCTCCGCCGAGGGCAGGATCGGCCTGCTGCACCAGCGCTATCAGCGGCTGATGCGGGTGGTGTCGGGCGTGATCGTCAAGAGCCAACCGATGCGGCGCGTCCTGCTGGGGCTGGGGGCGCCGGCGCAGCGGCTGCTGGTGAGCCCCTCAGGCGCGGATGCGGCACAGTTCCAAGGATCCGACCCGGCGACCGCACCGCCCCTGTTCCTGACGGTGGGCCGTTTCGTCGCCAAGAAAGGACCTCTGGAGACGATCCGGGCCTTCGCCGCCATGCGCCAGCGCCTCGAGGAGCCGCTGGCCAGCCGCACGACCCTGGTGATGGTGGGGGAGGGCCCGCTGCTCAGCCAAGCCCGACAACTGATTTGCTCCCTGGCTCTGGAGCAGGCCGTGTCGCTGGTCGGCGCCGCTCGGCAGGCCGACGTCGCAGCATGGCTGCAGCAGGCGCGGGCGTTCGTTCTGCAGTCCCGGGTGGCGCCGGATGGCGACAGCGAAGGCAGCCCAGTGGCGGTGATGGAGGCCCAGCTCAGCGGCCTGCCCGTGGTCGCCACCCGCCATGGCGGCATTCCCGAGGTGGTGCGGGAGGGGGAGACTGGCTTTCTGGTCGAAGAAGGAGACACCAACGCGATGGCCGATGCCATGGCCCTGCTGGCGGCGGATCCGACACTCGCGGCCCGGATGGGTCGGGCCGGGAGAGAGCGCATGCTCGCGGGATTCACCGTGGAGCACCATGTGGCGCAGGTGGCCGCGCTGCTTCGGTCGGTGGTGTCTTCGCCCCCCTCGCCGCGCGTCAGTCCTCCGGAGGTTGCTCAATGACACGCCGAACCCGGGCGGACAGGTGCAGGTTGGCGCGGATCAGGGCAAGAGCCGCCTGCCGGCGGAGCCTGCGCGCCCGTGGTCTGTGGGCCAGGACGGTCGTGACGCGGTCGAGCAGCCCGCTGCCGGCCCAGTCGATCGAAACGGACTGATCGGCTGCATACAGATTCGGCCAGGTCTGTAGATGCTGCATCGATGGTTTGACCAGGACCGCACCGGCTCGGATGGCCTCAGCGTCGCGGAAGCAGACCTCACCCCACCCGAAGGGACTCAGACAGGCTTCCGACCAGAACAGTTCTCGCTGATAGGTGCGCAGAGGCACCTTGTCGGTGGCGAAAATCTCTGGTGATTGTCGGCAGATCGTCCTGTGGATCCGCCGCTGACAGCCGATCGAAGCGGAGTATTTGGATTCATCAAACCGGGCCAGACAGATCGACCGGCGTGACAGGGGACTCCAGGTCCAGCGCAGATAGCGCAGCGCCAGCGCCAGCGTCGCCGCATGATGGTAGGCAAACAGCCAGGCCCTGATCAGCGGCAGCGGTAGCCTCCTGCTCACGGCAAACATGGTGTTGGCGAGGGAAAGTGGATAGACGCCGATGCAGATCGACCAGGCCAGACGGATGGATGGCAGATCCTGAGGATCAACAACCTGAATCGGTTTGGCCATCACAGGATCAGCGCCGAACGCCCGACAGAAGTACTGGGCATAGATTCGACCGCCCAGAAATGATCTTGTATAAAGAGCAGGGTTCTTGTAGACCTGTTTTTTCAGCCACCGGTCAAAGAAATGCATGTATGGACTGGAATGAATTACGCAGCTATCCTGATCGTCGAAGTAATACATCCGGGGGTAATGGCTGCGAGCCTTGCGCAGCAGCAATACGATCTCTGGCTGCAGCGTATGAATGCCTCGCAGGATACCGGCGCACAGCAGCAGATCGCCCTTTGCCTTGAGGATCCGGTTGAGGTCGGCTGCAGGATCAGAGGTGCTGTGGATGAATTGAATCCGGTAGGAGAGTGTGATCAGCAGCGGATACAGGCAGTAACAGAGGATCTGCTTGCTGAATGGTGCGTAGATGACAATGGTTCGGATCCGCCGCCGCGACCTTGCACCGTTGCCGGTCGGGGAGCTGGGCTTCCTGGCTGCAGAAGGCGCGCTCATCGTGATGACGAGCCGGTCGGCAGGCCAGCGGTGCGGCCTTCACTCCCCGGTGGCCAGGCGTTGATCGCGCTGGCGGCCAGCAGACCGATCAGCACCTGATTGATCTGGTTGGAGATATGAATGGTGGTGGCCACGAAATTCAAGGCCAGGGCCAGGTTGAGGCCAAGCGCCGCCTCGGCCCAGGTTGTTGCCGCAAGCCCCGGCGGCCGCGGCAGCCAAGGGCGAAGGGTCGCCAACTGCCCGCGCAAGCCTTGCAGGATCAGCACAATCAGGATCAGCAGTGCGATCAGCCCGAGCAGACCATGCTGACCTGCAATATGAGAAAACGTATTGTGCGCATGGCCGATGGTGCCGTACTGGCCGCGGAAATCGGGGATGTGATAGCAGATACGGTTCGGGATCTCGCTGCCGTAGCCGATACCGAACAGAAAGCGTTCTTTGCCTGAAAACATGATCGACAGCCAACAGCGAGCCGCCTCCATCCGGTACAGATCGGACACACGATTCCTGGCCGCCTCAGGCGAGAGAACAAACCACCACAACAGCAGAACGACAAACAGGCCGCCTGCTCCCAGCAGAAATCGCGTCAGCATCTGGTTGCGCCGTCCCTGCAGACGGATCACCACCCAGGCGAGAAAGGCGGCCAGGGGCGCGCCGTAGATCGCGGTGCGTGAGCCGCTGCCCAAGCACAGAACGTAGCCGCTGATGAGACTAAGAATGCCCAGCGCACGGGTGAGCTGCGTTTGAGCGAACAACGTGAAGTACCAGGCACAAGTGGTGAGCATCAATACCAGCGTCGCAAAGCGACTGATGCCTCCATGACCGCGCATGGTGGTGTTGTAAATGATCTCAAGCTGGGCGAGCGTGAGCGGCATCGAGGAAGCGTGAGCCTCGGCCAGAAACAGATAAAGCAGGGGCAGGGTGGCCACGGCCAGCCAGCCCAGGGTGACCCGCCAGGCTCTCGCACCCAGCAGCCCTCCGATCACGAACCCCAGAGCGATCAAAAGAAACTGACTCGGCCCCTGCACATCATCCCGCAGAGCAATCTGCCGCGCGTTGACCAGCAACAGGCTAAGAAACAAGCCGAGATGAACCTGAAAACCAGTGGGCCGGTGCTGATTATCAATTCCGTTGAGCATGCCACCCAGCAGCCGCCAGGCCAGCCAGATCACCAGCAGCCCCACACCGACTTCACGCGAGGATTTGTAGACATGAAGCCCGATGCTGATCGGCAGCAGGGCGTCAACCGGGCGCCAGCGCTCCAGCCAGGGGTGTATTGATTTCATCAAAGGTAGATTGAGGAACCGGGTCATGAAATTCAGGGAGCGATTGCCTGCGGAGGGCGGCGGAAGGATCAGGCACCAGTGCGCTTATCAATCATATCGGCGAGCATGGCAAAAATAAATACATTCAGACTTGATACCGCCAAGAGTATTGTTTTGTCAGTGAGGTTACCCAAGGCAAAGATATCGTAGGCGGCACTGCT
>CAIZOZ010000218.1 GCA_903934745.1 uncultured cyanobacterium | reverse complement strand
GCTTGGGTCTTGGAGGGTCAGGGTCTGTTGTGTGGTGATGACGGCGTGGGATTCGCTAAGGCGCACCAGAGCCATCGCTCAGCAAGCCGGATTGAAGGCTCTTCCATACTGGAAACCGCGCCGAGCCCCTGGCGGCTACACCACAAACCCCAGGATCTGCCCCACGATCTCCAGTACCTGTTCCAGCCTGTCGTCGCTGAGGGAGCCCATGGGATGGGGCCGGGCACCCCGGGCCTTCCAATCGAAGGACTTGATTTGGTGGCACAGCACGAAGCTGTGGGCCTCCGGCTGGTCTGGAATCGGCCCCAGATCCACCGCCAGGGAGGAGCCGCGGTTGTAGGCCGCCGATGTCATGGCGCATCCCACCACTAACCCAACAGAGGCATGGAAGGGGGCGGTGGAGAGCACCAGAAAGGGATGGTGGTCCCTCATCTCCCGTCCGGCCTGGGGGTTGTGGTCGATCCAGATCACCTCACCCCGATCCGGCACCCACGGGGCTGAGGGCCGCGGCGGGGTCATTCGATGACCTCTGTGCCGATGGGATCCCAGGCCATCGCTTCGGTGGCCTCGCCTTCCATGGGCGAGTAGATCGCCAGTCGCTCCGCCAGGGAGAGCCGGGGCTGGACGGGCCGGATCAGCACGCCATCGGCCACCACCTTGAGTTCCACGGTCTGGCTGTCGTGAAGCCGGGCCTCACGGGCGATGGCGGCGGGCAAGCGCACCCCGAGGGAATTTCCCCAGCGGCGCAGATCCTGGCGAGGGAGCTGGGGAGCCATCATGCGCCGAACGTTTAACTGTTAGTTTAGACATCCGTGCCGGGGCGGCTGCGTCCTGACTGGCTTGCCAGGCCAGGCCTGGACGATGGCCAGGCTGACCTCGCGCTCGTGGTTGATCTGCAGGGCGGCGAGGGTCTGCAGGGGAAGAAGCAGCAGAAAGCCCAGGGCGGCGATCACCGCCAGCTGGCTGCAGAGCTTCTGGCGGCTTTTGAGCCGCGGATCATGGGGCCCCAGTTCCACGGCGATCTGCAGCAACGCCAACCCCAGCAGGGCAAAGGGAGCACCATTGATCAGGCTGCCCGCCAGGCGCAACTGCCAGAGCGGGTTGAGCAGCTGCAGCGGCCACACGGCCCCTGCCACCAGTGTGGCGAAGAGCACGAACAACACCAAGGCCACCACGCTCAGGCCCGGGGCGGAGAGGAGCACGGGGCTGCCGGCGCGGGAGGAATCAGAGCTGGGGGGCATGGCAGACCTCAGGGAGCAGAGCGCAGGGCAGGAACGCCGCGCATGGCGGCCACAAAAAAGCCCCGCCGAGGGCAGGGCCGGGATGTGAATCGGGGTTGCAATCAGGCCTGGGGCGGCGTGCTCAACGGAGTGGCGATGCGCTTGCGCAGGCGACGGCTCCAACCGAAGGCGGCAGCGGCGCCGAACAGGGGCAGCGGGCCGGGAACAGCTGCGGCTGGTGCGCCAAGGATCACCCGGATTGACTCACGGGTGTTGTCGAGGGTCCAGGTGCCGATCAAGCCGGAAAGCCCAGGCGTGAAGCCGAGGCCTGTGAGGGTTGTGCCATTGAACGTGGCACTGCTGACAATTGGAGTATTTGAGTTATATGTAGAATCAATTCCAAAACCAAGAATAGAGCCTTGAACGAGAGCTGATATTCCAGAAACGTTTGACGCACCGAATGCGGAAACATTTCCGTCGAAGGAGGCGGGACCCGTTATAT
>CAIZOZ010000217.1 GCA_903934745.1 uncultured cyanobacterium | reverse complement strand
TGGACCACTATCTGATCCTGTCCGGCGATCAGTTGTATCGGATGGATTACAGCCAATTTGTGCAGCATCACATCGATACTGGCGCCCAACTCTCCGTCGGCGCCTTGCCGGTTGATGCAGCCCAGGCTCAGGACTTTGGCTTAATGCGGACCACCCCTGATGGTCGCATCCGCGAGTTCCGCGAAAAGCCCAAAGGCGCTGATCTTGAGGCGATGCAGGTGGACACCGAAAAGCTCGGTCTGTCAGCCGAAGACGCCCTGCGCAAGCCCTACCTGGCCTCCATGGGGATTTACGTCTTCAGCCGCGACACGCTGTTTGATCTGCTGGCCACCAATCCTTCAGCCACCGATTTCGGCAAGGAAATCATTCCGGCCTCCCTGGAGCGGGGTGACAACCTTCAAAGTTTTCTGTTCAACGACTACTGGGAAGACATCGGAACGATCGGAGCCTTTTACGAGGCCAATCTCGCTCTCACCGACCAACCCAATCCAGCCTTCTCCTTCTACGACGAAAAGTTCCCGATTTATACCCGCCCTCGCTATCTGCCCCCCAGCAAGTTACAGGATGCCCAGGTCACCGCATCGATCATCGGCGAAGGCTCGCTGCTCAAGGCCTGCAGCATTCATCACTGTGTGCTCGGTGTCCGAACCCGGGTGGAAGACGAGGTGGTGCTCCAAGACACCCTGGTGATGGGTGCCGACTACTTCGAATCGATGGAGGAACGGGCTGTGCTGCGGGAGCGCGGCGGCACTCCCATCGGTGTGGGCAGAGGCACCACGGTGAAACGGGCGATCCTCGACAAGAACGTCCGCATCGGAGAGAACGTCACGATCGTCAACAAGGATCATGTTGAGGAGGCCGATCGACCAGAGCTGAACTTTTACATCCGCAACGGCATTGTCGTGGTGGTCAAAAACGGCACCATCGCCGATGGTTCGGTCATCTAGTTGAGCCGCTGAACTCAGTCTGTGCGGCATTTGCCGAGCCGAAGCTTGAGTAGGGCCGACAGCAGTTGCTGACACGGGTGCCCTGGAGCCCTGGATCGCAGGCATCGCTAGCCAGAATGGCGCTGATTTTGCGACTCTCCCCGGCCCCATGAGCAAGGCTCACTTCGGTTTGATCGGCCTCGGCGTCATGGGCGAAAATCTCGTCCTCAACGCCGAGCGCAACGGGTTCTCCAGCGTTGTCTACAACCGCACCTATGCCAAGACCCAGGAGTTTCTGGTGGGTCGTGGTGCCGGTAAGGACATCATCGGTGCCGAGACCCTGCCGGAGTTTGTGGCCGCCCTGGAGCAGCCGCGCCGGATTCTGATGATGGTCAAGGCGGGCCAACCCGTCGACGACATGATCACCACCCTGGCGCCGCTGCTGGAGGAGGGTGATCTGCTGATTGATGGCGGCAACTCGCTCTATACCGACACAGAGCGCCGGGTGGCCCAGCTCGAGAGCCTCAGTTTCGGCTTTATCGGCATGGGCGTGTCCGGTGGCGCCAAGGGAGCCCTGGAAGGTCCGAGCATGATGCCGGGCGGCACCCGTGCCGCCTATGACGCCATTGAAAATCTGGTCACCAAGATGGCGGCCCAGGTGGACGATGGCCCCTGTGTCACCTACATCGGCCCCGGCGGCGCCGGCCACTTCGTCAAGACCGTCCACAACGGCATTGAGTACGGCATCGAGCAGATTCTGGCCGAGGCCTACGACCTGATGAAGCGGGTCGCCGGCCTGAATGGCGAGGCAATGGCCCAGGTTCTGGGGGCCTGGAACCAGACCGAAGAGCTCGCCTCGTTCCTGGTGGAGATTACCGAGGTGTGCCTGGCCACCAAGGATCCCGAAACGGGTGGCGATCTGGTGGAAGTGATTGTTGATGCCGCCGGCCAGAAGGGCACGGGCCTGTGGACCGTGGTCAGTGCCCTGGAGATGGGGGTGCCGGTGCCGACGATTTATGCGGCCCTCAACGCCAGGGTGCTCAGCTCCCTGCGCAGCGAAAGAATGGCGGCGGAGTCGGTGTTGCCGGCGGGCCATCCCGTCACCACACCCAGCCATGCCTTCGATCTCGGTTCACCCGAGACGGCGATGCAGCCATTGCAGGATGCCACGATCCTGGCCTGCATTGCCAGCTATGCCCAGGGCATGGCCCTGCTGCAGGAGGCTTCCAAACTGCACGATTACAACCTCGATTTCGCCGCTATCGGCCAGATCTGGAAAGGCGGCTGCATCATTCGGGCCCGCCTGCTGCAGCGCATTCAGGATGCCTACACCACCAATCAGAACCTGCCCAACCTGATGGTGGATCCCTGGTTCGCTGAACAGATCAACCGGCGCCTGCCCGGCCTGCGCCAGGTGGTGGCTGGTGCCGCCGCTGCCGGCATCCCGGTGCCTTGCTACAGCAGCACCCTGGATTACATCAGCAGCTACGCCTCGGGCCGCCTGCCCCAGAATCTGGTGCAGGCCATGCGCGACTGCTTCGGCTCCCACACCTATGAGCGCACTGATCGCCCCGGCAACTTCCACACCGAATGGCTGACATGACCCGCTATCGCTTGACCGTGGCCAGTTCCCCCCAGGACCTGGCTCGCCAGGTGTCCGAACAGATCGCCGCGGCGATTGATCTGGCCCTGGCCCAGCGGGATCGCGCCCAGATCGCCCTTGCGGGTGGCGAAACACCCAAGGCTGCCTACACACTCCTGGGCCAGGAGCGTCTCCCCTGGAATCGGGTGGATGTGCTGCTGGGTGATGAGCGCTGGGTGGATGCGGCAGATCCAGCCAGTAATGCCCGCATGTTGCAGCACACCCTGCTGGCCCAGGACCCTGGGCGCCAGGCCTGCTTCCATCCGGTGCCCACCGACCGGCCCAGCCCGGTCGAAAGTGCCGAGGCTTATGCCGCCATCGTGGCGAGGGTCTGTGCAGGCAACCCGCCGCGTTTTGATCTGGTGTTGCTGGGCCTCGGCGATGACGGCCACACGGCCTCCCTGTTCCCAGGCACGGCAGCTCCCGGGGTCACCGATCGGTTCGTGACCATCGGCGAAGGCAAGGGCCTGCCCCGCATCACGCTCACGGCTCCCGTGCTCAGTGCTGCCCGCCAGGTGATCTTCCTGGTCAGCGGTGCTGGCAAGCAGCAGGCCTTGCAGCGGCTGCTGGATCCTCAGGAATCCAGCGAACGCACCCCCGCCAGGTTGGTGCAACCAGCCCAGGACGTGGTGATTCTTGCCGATGCGGCGGCCGCTGATGGTCTGGCCTGATTCCGCCAGACTGGACGTTGCTGGGACTAACGCGATGAGCGCCAACCAAGGCGACAAGATGGGTGAGCCTGGGCAGCTGGTGGTGGGTGGAGCCGGGTTCAGCGGCTGGCACGCTCTCAACGACACGATCATGGGCGGCCGCAGCAGCGGTGCCTGTCGCATCGACAGCCAGGGACTCCATTTTGATGGCGAGCTGGTGGAGCAAGGCGGCGGGTTCGTGAGTGTGCGTTCCCCCCTGTTCTCACCACCGCTGGATCTTTCGGCCTTCACCGCCCTGCAACTGGCGCTGGTCGGTGCAGGCCGGCGTTTCAAGTTGGCCGTGGCCTGCGGCGATGGGGTAGCTGGCCTCACCGAACTGATTCCAGGCGGGCTGCGCTGGGTGCATGAGTTCGCCACCCAGGACCAGGGACTCACCCAGGTGCGGATCGATTTTGAGCAGCTCAGCCCTTCGGTGCGGGCCAAACCGATCCAGGGCTTGCCGCTGGGATTGCCCCTGCGTTTTGATCCCAGCCGCATCACCCGGCTGCAGCTGTTGCACTCGAAATTCGGCGACGATGGGGGCCTCAATCCAGGGTTCCGTCCGGGCTCCCT
>CAIZOZ010000216.1 GCA_903934745.1 uncultured cyanobacterium | reverse complement strand
GCCGGTGAGGAGCCCCATGGCTGTTGCTGGGCAAAAGGCTGGTTCCCGGCCATGGCGGCGATGGGCCGATTGGCGCGCCAGGGTCTGGGTTCGCTCCCAGGTTGTCCAGCCGTTCAAGCGGTTGCAGCGGCCCGTCAGCCTGGTGCTGCTCAGTGCCCTGGTGGTGGGCTGGACGGGGACCACGGCCGGTTGGCCCGGCCCCCGTTGGCGCGTCTGGGAACGGGCCTTTGAGGATCAGTGGCTGGTGCTGCGCGGCCAGCGTCGTCCGCCACGCGAGCTGGTGGTGGTGCCGGTGGATGACGCCACCCTGCAGCAGGGGAGCTGGTTCGAGCCGAACCGCCAGACTCCTGCCTGGGCCAGGGGGATCGGCACCCTGCCCTGGCCGCGGGCCGCCTACGGCCAGGTGGCGGCCCGACTGCTGGAGGCGGGTGCCGCGGCGGTGGCGATCAATGTGGTGTTCGAGGGACCGAGCCGCAACGGCCCCGCCGATGACGCGGCGATGCAGGCGATTCTGCGGGCCCATCCCGGCCGGATCGCCCTGGCGGCGGAGATGCTCGAAGCGTCTGATCAACAGGGCTCCGGTGCTCTCACCCTGGTGCGGCCGGAACCGTTCATGGCGGCCATCGGTGGCCAGGACGGCCTTGGCCTCACCAACACACCCTGGCGCGAACCAGGGGAGCGGTTGCTGCATCCGGAGGCCTATGGCCGCGGCCTGCTGCCGGCCCAGGGGGTGAAGCCCTTCCCGGCGCTGTCCGGCGTTCTGTTGCAGCGGGCGGGTCGCTCCAGCCGTCAGCCCGATCCGCTGACGGCGCTCAATGTTTATGGCCCGGAGGGGAGCTTCCGCCGTCTGCCGGCCTGGGAGGTGCTCGACCCCAGCCGTTGGCGCCAGCATCCCCAGCGGGCTGAGCTGGCTGGCGCCCTGGTGGTGGTGGGGCCTGTGGTGGCCCAGGGGGATGACGGCTATCCCACCCCCTTCGGCTCCCTTTCGGGGCTGGAGTTGCTGGCCACCGCCACTGCCAACTCCCTACAGGGGGACGGGCTGCGCTCCTGGCCGCAGCGCCCGGCTGAGCGGGCCCTGGTCGCCGTCTTGCCGTTGCTGCTGGCGGGCGGGCTGGCCCTGGCTCTGGCCCTGGCCCGCTGGGCTCTGGTGTGGCGCCTCGGCGTGATCGCCGCGATTCTGCTTCTGCAGCTGGCGATCGCCGGTTTGGCCTTACAACAGCGGCACCTCTGGCTGCCACTGCTGGCCCCGGTGGCGGGTCTGGTGCTGCTGGCCCTGGTGCATGGCGGCGACGCCTACCTGCTGGAAGAACGGGAACGGCGGCGCCTGCGCCGCACCTTCGAGCGGTATGTGGCTCCCGGGGTGGTGGCCGAAATCCTGGCGGATCCCGAGGCGGCCCAGGGCATCCTGCGCGGCCGGCTGCTCGATGTGACGGTGCTGTTCGCCGATCTCAAGGGCTTCACCGAACTGACTCGCCAGCGCAGCCTCGCCGGCGAGAGCGAGCTGCATGTGAGCCAGCTCAACACCTACCTG
>CAIZOZ010000215.1 GCA_903934745.1 uncultured cyanobacterium | reverse complement strand
TTCGGATCAGGAATCGATGGAGAAGCAGGTGGACAACCTCGGCCAGGTGCAGGACTCCTTTGCCGATACCAGCACCCCCTTCTCCTGGGAGATCGATGCCAGTCCCAACTTCCATCCCCGCAGCATCACCACCAACCATGGCTGGAAGATCACCCTGGATCGGGGACTCAATCTTTTCCAGGGGTTTGAGTTTTCAGTCCTCAAAGCCGAGGCCACGGTGCAGGAAGCGCGGCTGGTGAAGGGATGCGAAATCAACTCCATCGCCATCAAATCCTGAGCTCTCAGTCGTCCGGGTTCGCCCCCATCCACAGCCGCTTCCGCGGCAGGGCCAGGCGGATCTCTTCGGATCTCCAGCCCTTGCGGGCTTCTGCTGGGCTGTCCCCGCCGCCGCTGCAAACGGAGCTCAGCCCAGCACCAGAGCAGTTGAAGCGCAGCCGCCCCAGGCGGCCAGATCGGCAGAGCACAATGGGATTGTCTTGCCTGGCTGCTGTCCCCCGACTCGGCGTATCCCCAAAGGCAGGGATGATGAGCCAAACGTCAGGGCCGGGCCCTGGCAAGCCCAGAACCCGAGAGACCCGTGACCTTCGGCCCCATGCCAGCCAGCTCAGAAGCGATCGAATCGCCCCCAACGACAAATTTCGCTGAGTTTGCCCAACGGGCCGACTATTCACTGCTGGAGGCACTCCATCCGGATCCTCAGGCCACCGGCGATGGCGACGATCACCAGCCCCGCCAGGTGTTCTCCGGTCATTACGTGCCGGTGACTCCCACACCGATTCCCGCACCGGAATATGTCGCCCACAGCAGCACCCTGTTCAACGACCTGGGCCTGAGCGATGAGCTGGCCCATGACGACCAGTTCCGTCGGCTATTTTCCGGCGACATCAGTGTGGCGCGCCAGCCGATGCGACCAGTTGGCTGGGCGACCGGTTATGCCCTGTCGATCTACGGCACCGAATACATCCAGCAGTGCCCGTTTGGAACCGGCAACGGCTATGGCGATGGCCGGGCCATTTCCGTGTTCGAAGGCCTGTTCAAGGGCAGACGCTGGGAGATGCAACTCAAAGGCGGTGGCCCGACGCCGTACTGCCGCGGGGCCGATGGTCGCGCCGTGCTCCGCTCCAGTGTGCGCGAGTTTCTGGCGCAGGAGTTCATGCATGCCCTGGGGGTTCCAACCTCACGTTCGCTGACGCTGTATGTGTCCCGAGCCGAAACCGTGCGCAGGCCCTGGTACGCCCCGAACTCCAGGTCGTTGGATCCCGACATCCTGGTGGACAACCCTGCGGCGATCACCACCCGTGTTGCACCATCTTTTCTGCGTGTCGGTCAGCTGGAGCTGTATGCCCGTCGCGCCCGCAGCCAGGCACATCCAGATGCGCTGAATGAGCTGCAGATGATCGTGGCGCACCTGATCGAACGGAACTATCGGCCGGCGATTGATCCGAGTCTGCCCTTCAGCAATCAAGTGGTCGAGTTGGCCCGTTTATTTCGCCAACGGCTCATCGCTCTGGTGGCCCACTGGATGCGCGTCGGCTACTGCCAGGGCAATTTCAACAGTGACAACTGCGCCGCGGGTGGCTTCACCCTCGACTACGGCCCCTTTGGTTTCTGCGAACTGTTCGATCCCAGCTTTCAGCCCTGGACCGGCGGTGGCGAGCATTTCTGCTTCTTCAACCAGCCGGTTGCGGCCGAAGCCAACTATCAGATGTTCTGGGCAGCCCTGCGGCCGTTGCTCGAGGGCAACAACGAGGCCCTGGCCCGGCTGGATCAGATCCGCGACAGCTTCTCCGAAGCGATGAACCGGGAGATCGCGGCCATGTGGGCCAGCAAGCTCGGCCTGATCAGCGATGACGGCACCCTGGTCAACGAGCTGCTTGAGCTGCTGGCTCTCACCAAGGTTGACTACACGATCTTTGTCCGCAAACTGTCTGACATTCCAGATCAACTTTCTGCCTTGAAAGAGAGCTTCTACCTTCCGAGTTCCGAACAACTCGATGGGCAATGGAGTCACTGGCTGCAATGTTGGCATGATCAGATCACGGCCAACGGCGACCCACACGCTACATCCCAAGCGATGAAACGTGTGAACCCAAAAGTCACCTGGCGCGAATGGCTGATCACGCCGGCCTATGAGAAAGCTGCCCAGGGTGACTACACCTTGATCCAGGCGCTGCAGGAGCTGTTCAGCCATCCCTACGCTGAGCAATCTGCGGAAGTGGAGGCAATCTACGATCGCCTCAGGCCCAGGCAATTCTTCAACGCCGGCGGCGTGTCCCACTACAGCTGTTCATCCTGAACACCCCAATCCGTCCGCCCGCTCGCCCTCATGGTTCTCGCAGATGGCGAAGCCCGGGTACACGAACGATTCGGTGCCGCCCAAGGCTCCAGAGTCGTAGCCATCAGCGGAATCAGCCACTGGAAGCCGGACCCTTGGGGACAAGGGCTGGACTGACGCAAGGGCGCTCCGCCGGCTTGTCGAGGACATGATCTGGAGCATCGCCGATGACGAATTCCCGCTCTAAAATTCGTAGTCTGGTGGCCCTAAGGCAGAACTTACAGCCGCCACTTGTCTGCAGATGTTTCTCGGGAGTAATGACAATTTCGCGTACGGGATGTTCGACGCAGTGAATCTTAATTGGCGTTTTATAGCTTTTGTAGGCGATGCCTGCGTAGTCATATTTCTCGCCAAAGCGCGCTTTCGCCCTGCTCAGAAAGGTCGCTTCGTCGATTGGGCTACCCATCGGCGCGACTTTCTACCAGCTAGATCTCCGTTCCTAGCACCAGATGGGCTCTGGCTTCCATGCAGGCCTCCATCTTCTACCAATCGTAACGACCGCTGACGGGCTCAGTCGCTAGCTGCTGGCCAGGTGGGCCATCACCGCCGCCATGGCGGCGAAGTCAAGCTGGCTGTTGATCTCCGCTTGGGCTGTCACGAAGCGAGGGCGGAAGCTGCACCGTTCGAGCTGCTCCAGGCCTGCGACCTTCTGCAGCGACACCCGCTGGGTTCCTGGTACTGCCGCCAGCGGCGCTAGGGCCGCCTGAGCGTCTGCCACTCGGAATCGATCTGCAGATGGGGTGTCCTGACGAGGGGAGCGGCCACCGACACCCCCAGTAGTCCGGGGGGTGACATCAAGGGCATCCAGTCCTGGCACTCGCGGTGGCCACAGGGCTTCGACCTGCGCCTGTTGATCGGGTTCGGCTGACTGATCGCCGGCTCGGCCTGGAGCCTTGGCCATCGCGTCAGGAATGGAACAACAGCACCAGGCCCGATTTCACCTGATGGAACTCCCGTTCCTCTCGGCTGAGGTCGAGGCCCACCTGCAATCCCTCCTCCAAGGCCATGGCGTAGGGCGGCGATGACGGAGGTGTGCCATCGCTCCACAGCGCGGCGATGCCCACCGGCGTGGCATGCCAGATGAAGCGGGAGGTATGGCCGATCGAAGGTTCCTTAAGGGCCTCTTCCAGCAGTTCGCGGATCGCCATCGGTTGCCGGCCTTCGCCCTGTGCCAGGTGGTCACAGCATCGGCAGGCTTGCCCTGCAGGGCAATTGGCTGAGAGTTTTCGTGATGTGGCCCCCTTACGGTGGCCCCCATACGGTGGCCCCTACGGAGGATCGATGAGCGCGCTGCCGAGCCCGATCGCCCTGGTGCATGAGTGGTTCTCGCCCCGCT
>CAIZOZ010000214.1 GCA_903934745.1 uncultured cyanobacterium | reverse complement strand
TCGATCCTCCCGATGGGAAGACGTTCAAGCTGGAGCGCCGCTGCTGGTTGGGCCATCCCTCAGCTGTGAAGCCCCCCTGCGTGGAGATCCAGCCCGCTGCTCTCGGGTATGGCCAGAACGGCCTCTCGGTGGTGGTGCCCCGGTCCTCAGGCGTGCTCAAGGCCGGTGGCAGTCTCTGCTATCACCACGGCGGCAGCAGCCTCCAGGAGCTGTTGATCCCGCTGCTCAGCTTCCGCTGTGCCCCGGCGGTCCGAGCAGAAGGGGGTGCCGCTGGCTCAGCCACCAGCAGCAAGGCCAAGAAGCAGAAGCCCTGGCCCGGAGCACTCGTCGAGAAGGTCACCAACCGCATCCTGATGGTGCCGATCGAACTGCCTGTCGATCTGCTCAACCAGGGCCACACCCGCCAGACGGTGCTCGCCGCCTACGACTGCAAAACGCAAGAGCTGGTGGCAACCCCCATCCAGGCCATCGGCGCTGAACTGGATCGCGACACCAACCGCCTCACCCTCAACCCCGGCCAGGCCGCCACCATCGGCCTACTCATTCCAGGCGACTGGAGCGGCAAGAAGCTCTACCTGGAGCTGCGCGATGCCGCCACCGATCTCGTGCTGCACCGCAGCCCTGATCTGCCAGTGGATCTGATCGGGTGATGGCTCCTGTTCCCTACCACCTTGGTGGATTCCCCCCGCCGGAGCTCGATTGGCAGCAGCTGATCCCACTGCTGGGCCCTGCCAACGCCAGCCTGGCTCGCTATGACGGCCTGCTGGAGGGGATCCCCAACCCCGCCGTTCTGCTCAGCCCCCTCTCCAGCCAGGAAGCGGTGCTGTCCTCTCGGATCGAGGGCACCCAGGCCACCCTGGCTGAAGTCCTGGAGTTCGAGGCCGACGCAGAAGCGAGCACCCTGCCCCAGGATCGCCGCGACGACATCCGCGAAGTGCAGAACTATCGACAGGCCATGCGGCAGGCACAGGAGTTGCTGGTTACATTGCCGCTCTCGCTGCGGCTGATCAAGAACCTGCACTCCACCCTGCTCTCCGGTGTGCGCGGCAACGACAAGGCACCAGGTGAGTTCCGCAAGATCCCCAACTGGATCGGGCCCCGTGGTTGCACCATCGAAGACGCCCGCTTCGTGCCCATCAGCGCCGACAAGCTCGATGCCGCGATGGGCAGCTGGGAATCCTTCATTCATGCCGAGTTCCCCGATCGGCTCGTGCAGCTCGCCATCGTCCACGCCGAGTTCGAGTCGCTCCATCCATTCCTCGATGGCAACGGCCGCATCGGACGGATGGTGCTGCCGCTCTTCCTCTGGCAAGCCGGCATCCTGCGCATGCCGTACTTCTATCTGAGCGCCTATTTCGAAGCCAATAAGGACAGCTATGTGGAGCGGCTCCTTGCCATCTCCCGTGATGGCGACTGGACGGGCTGGTGCCGCTATTTTCTGGAAGCCGTGCAGGCCCAGGCCATCCAGAACCAGGAGAGGGCCAGCCAGATCCTGGCCCTCTACGAAAACCTCAAGCCCGCCGTCCAGGAGGCCACCCACTCCCAGTACGCCGTAGCAGCGCTGGACTGGATCTTCTCCACCCCCACCTTCCGGGCCACCGATTTCGAGAAGCACGCCGGAATCCCCGTACCCACGGCTAAGCGCATCCTCCGCTGCCTGGAGAACGCCGAGATCCTTGCCGTGATCAGGGAAGCCAGCGGCCGGCGCCCCCGGGTCCTCTGCCTGGAGCAGCTGCTGGCCGTTGCGGAGGGGCGACCATGACCCCTAGCTTGTGGATCATGAAACCCCGATCCGTGATCCACAAAGCCGTTTGTCGTTCACCCGTGATCCACAAGCCTCCCTGTCTCATCGAGCACAGCACCTCAGCCATCACCTCCTAATCCAGCCCCATGAGCACCCCCGCCCGCGACGCCCTCGACGACAAGGTCAACCAGGTCTTCGCGGGCAAGTGCGTCCGCAAGGACCTGGTGCGGGCCGTGAAGGTGGGCGCCAACGTGCCGGTGTTCGTGCTCGAGTATCTGCTGGGCAAGTACTGCGCCTCCTCCGACTCGGCGGCGATCGAGCTGGGCCTCGCCGTGGTGCGCGACACCCTGGCCAACAACTACATCCGCCCAGACGAAGCCACCAAGGCCCAGAGCAAGGTCAAGCAGAAGGGCCGCTACACCTTCATTGACAAGGTCAAGGTGCGCCTGGTCGGTAACACCTACGTAGCGGAGTGCGTCAACTTCGGCAGCAACACCCTGCGCATCGCCGATGACGATGTGCACGCCTTCGAGCGGCTGCTCACCGGCGGGGTCTGGGCCCAGGTGGAAGTGGAATGGGATGAGAGCGACAGCAAGGCTCCCTTCTCGATCAGCCAGCTCACCCCGATCCAGTTGGCCAGTTTCAACCTGGAGGAGTACCGCCAGCTCCGCACCCAGTTCACAACCGAGGAGTGGATCGATCTGCTGATCCGCTCGATGGGCTACGAACCCTCTCAGTTCAGCCAGCGGCTCAAGACCCTCTTCCTGCTGCGGCTGATCCCCCTCTGCGAACGCAACTACAACCTGGTAGAGCTCGGACCCCGTGGCACCGGCAAGAGCTTTGCGGTGCAGGAGCTTTCCCCCTACGCCGCCCTGCTCACCGGTCCCACCACCGTGGCCAACCTGTTTGGCCACATGAACGGCAAGGTGAAGGGAATGGTGTCCATCTGGGACGTGGTCGGTTTCGACGAAGTGGCTGACCTACAGAAGATGCCTAAGGAGGTCATCACCACCATGAAGACCTACTGCGAATCTGGGCAGTTTCAACGGGGTGCCGAGAGCTTCGCTGGCGACGCCAGCATCGCCATGTTCGGCAACACCCAGCAGCCGATCGACGTGATGGTGCAAACGGGGCACCTCTTTGCTCCGATGCCCGATGTGATTCGCGATGACCGCGCCTTCATCGATCGGCTGCACTGCTACCTGCCGGGCTGGGAAGTTCCCAACATGCGCAACGAGTTCTTCACCGATCACTACGGCTTCGTGATCGACTACCTGGCAGAGGCCCTGCGCGATCTGCGCAAGCTCAACTACACCGAACTCTGCGACACCTACTTCGGCCTAGGCAGTCACCTCAACACCCGCGATCGCAAAGCCGTGCGCCGCACCGTTTCCGGTCTGGTCAAGATCATCCATCCCCATGGGGAGCCATCAAAAAAAGACCTGGAGGAGATTCTCAAGCTCGCTATTGAATGCCGCAGGCGCGTGAAGGAGCAGCTCAAGAAGATGGGCTCCTTCGAGTACAGCCAGACCTCGTTCAGCTATTCGGATAACGACACTGGCCAGGAGCACTTCGTCGGAGTGCCTGAACAGGGCGGCCAGGATCTGATCGCCGCCGAACCGATGGCGCCGGGCTCGGTTTATGCCACCTCCGTCACGGGTGATGGCACCGTTGGCCTCTACCGGCTCGAAGTCTCCATCGCTGCTGGCAACGGCAAACTCAAGCCAGCGGGTGGAATCAGTGGACCAATGAAGGAATCCATCCAGCGGGCGTTCGCTTACCTGCAGGCCAACAAGGGCGCCTTCTCGATCAGCCATGAGGCTGACAGCTACGACTACAACGTCGAAGCTATCGACCTATTGGGCAACAAGGTAGGAGCCGAGGTGGGTGTGGCGTTCTTCATAGCTGCCTTCTCAGCCATCCGCCGTGCCCCAGCTAGGGCCGGCATGCTGATCATCGGCGACATGAGCATCCAGGGCAATATCAAAGCTGCTCGGTCCCTAGTAGAACCACTTCAGGTGGCGATGGATAACGGTGCCCGCTGCGCTCTCATACCCGCAGAAAATAAGCGCAGTTTCATGGAGGTCAGTACCGATGTGATCGACAAGATCGATCCAATCTTCTACAACGATGTGAAGACGGCGACGTTCAAGGGGCTGGATCTGAACTGACTCTTTGCGGCTTGCCTGGCGTCAGAGCAGGAGTGTCTGACTATCAGATCCCTGGAACAACAATCACGTCAGTTTCCAATGGTCTGATCTGCTTGACACACAAGCCTCTTGCTAGCCAGTAGCAGCATCAGGGAGTTTGGCCCCTTTGCGCATGTTTTCAAAAGCTGCCAGTACACGCAGGTTGTCAGGATGATGCAGGCCGCCAGCAGCTAGTGGCTGAATATGATCAACGTGATAGCTGATGCGCCCCTCAGCTTGATTGAGGGAGTCTCGAAGACCATAAATCTGGTTCAGACGCTCCTTCTCTTCCTCCGAAAGCGCCGGCGACTGGGCAATGATACGCGCTTTTCTCCGCTGAAGGCCGGAGCCACCCTTGTTTCGATTGGCCTCATAAACAGCCTCTGGATCAGGGCAGCTCAGCTGGCTGAGATCAACAACTTCTCCGCTCATCGTCCACATCTCTTGCCTGAGCTGGTGAGAGCACCACTGATGGAAGCAGGTTTGTCCCTGCAGATCAATGACCTCCCGAAAGCGTGTCACCTCATAGACAAAGTCCTTCTCCAGCACCTCTCCCGTCCAGCGCGTCCAGCAGCGGGCTAGCAAGCGCTGTGGCTTCTTGACCCAGATGAAGAGGGTTGGCAACTCAAGCTGTTCCTCCCCCTTGGCAGGCTTGCGACGGGCATAGGTTCGATCGCCCACCTTGGTCAGCAAGCCGCGGTCATTCGACTGGATCACCCGGAACCTCATGCTGCTCCTAGAGGCGGTTTTTTCTTGGGGAAGCAATGCCAAGCTCTTGAGCGATGCGCTCAAAGCCCTTCTCGTTCTTGAAAGGCTCTATCTCGTCCTGAAGCTTCTTAAGCCTGACCTTCTCCCAGCTAGAACTTGTGTCGTGATGCTCCCTGATGAAGGCTTGGGGCAGTGTGTAGAACTCAGGCTCGCAGAAGCCCGTACTGCCATCGTTTTTCCCATAGAAATTGCCGATGTTGAGGAAGGCGACAATTAGGTAGTCAAATGCGGCCAAGCTCTTCTCCTTGACGGGAAAGCCACGATCGCAATCCGTTGCATATCTGCTTTTTACTTGGACTCTGATTTGCGCCTTTTCCACTTCCGATGG
>CAIZOZ010000213.1 GCA_903934745.1 uncultured cyanobacterium | reverse complement strand
GTGGGCTGGTGCATCAGACAATTCGGGCCGCACGCTGCAAAGAGCAGGAGCGAGAACAAGAAGAAGAGTCCATAGCGCTTTGGCTCCAGCTTTCTTCCCGTACGAGCAACACCACTTAATGGTGGTGTTCAGCCACGCCACGCGATGCCCTTCCCCTTGCCCCCGGGGAAGATCGCGGCCACGTCGAAAAGCTCACCAGTGCAGGGCGGGAAGGCCGCTCAGATCCACTTCTGCCCTTGGTCATGCAGGCGAACGCATCAATCGCAAACAGGAGCGGAAACGTGATCGGCCTGCAGATCACCTCAGCTAGAAGTGTCACCACGACTGGATCGAGGCGTTTTTGGTGTCGCACTGCGAGGTGCGCTCAGCAGAACAGCACCAGAGGCCTGGCGACCGTTAAAAAGCACTATGAGGCGCCGAAAAGGTATAGATTCAGCTAAGAATGGATTTTGGGTTCGATCCCAGCAAGAGCGACGCCAACCTGCGCAACAAGCACGGCATCGACTTCCTGGTCGCCCAGGACCTCTGGCCGGACAAGGCTCTGCTGGAAATCCCGGCAGGAACCAGCGGTGAATCCCGCTTTCTGGTCATTGCCCGCCTGCAGGGCCGTCACTGGTCCGCCGTGATCACCTACCGCCAGCAGGCCATCCGCCTGATCTCCGTCCGCCGCTCCCGCCCCGAGGAGGTGCAGCTTTATGAACAGCTCTGATTTCGATCGACGCTTCGACGAGGGGGAGTCCGTGATCGATGGGCTCGACCTGTCCGCAGCTCGCCGTCCCCGGCTGGATCAGAGGCGCGTCAACGTCGACTTCCCGCTCTGGATGGTCGAGCAGCTCGACCTGGAGGCGTCCCGGCTGGGGGTCACGCGCCAGTCGATCATCAAAGTCTGGCTCGCGGCACGCCTCGAGCGCCGCAGGGATCCTGCAGGCATTGCGGTCGCTGATCCGACATCGCCCTGAGGTGCCTGAGGCCGCCGTCACCATCGCCGATCGAATCAGCCAGAAGTGTCACCACGACTGGATTGAGGCCTTTCTGGTGAAGCAGCAGTGATCAGCAGTAGATTGATAGCAGCGGCAACCAGGAGACAGCAGAGTCAGCTTCCAGCGAGGATCAAAGAATTCAGCGAAAGCTGGCAGAGTTGCTCAGCGAAGTGTTCTTGATGGAAGCGTCTTGCGTGGTTTGGTCTAGGCAACGGGCACCCAGTTTTCCACATGCAGGCCAGGCACCTGGGCAAACTCGCGGGTGTTGTTGGTGATCAGCGTGGCCTGCTGGCTGAGGGCATGGGCGGCGATCATGGTGTCTAGCGAGCCAATCGGGGTGCCGCGGCGTTCCAGATCAGCCCGTAGATCGCCATAGGCCCAGAAGGCCGGGTCATCAAACGGCAGGATCGCCAAGGGGGCGAGAAACATCTCCAACGCCTGGCGGTTGCGGGCCGAGCCGCTCTTGGCCACGCCAAAGGCCAGCTCGGCGGCCACCACGCTGCAGAGGCCGATCTCGCCCATGCGGTACTGCTGGAAGCGCTTTAACACCGCAACTGGCTTGGCATTGATGATGTAGATGCAGATGTTGGTATCGAGCAGAATCATGGATTAATCGCATCGCGCATCTGCTGCTCGGGCTGCTCACGGCTGAGCACAAATCCCGGCTCAAAGGTCTCCAGGCCAGCCTCCAGCATCTGCCAGGGATCGTCGATCGGCAACAGCAATACCCCATTGCCGAAATGCTTCACCACCACCTCGTTGCCACGGAAGCGGTATTCCTTCGGCAGGCGCACCGCCTGACTGCGGCCCGACTGAAACAGCTTGGCGGTGTCCATGGGCGGCCAGAATGACGGTCTCTACCAATGGTAGCTACTAAGTGGGGTCCGGTCCGTGGCAGGGCAATGATCAGTGCTGGTATCGCTTCACGGGGGCTGGGCCAGTTGCCTTGACCCAGCAGCTCTCGCAGAGCCTTGGGTGAAATCCACTCTCCCTTGACGAAGGGGTTGTCGGCGATAGCAGCCCGCGGCGCCGTGCAGGGGCAACGGTCAGCAGAACGCCTCCTACCGCCAACCGGTCGGGGCCAGTCGCTCCCACTCAGCCCCCATCGGCCCCGACCGACCCCGGCCTGATGCCTCTCGCGGCCGAGATGTTCCAGCATCTTCACGACTTGGGGGTTCTGGAGCCTCAAACACCTGGACTTCTGTGCTGCGCTCCGGCCTGCGCCTCTCCCTCGCCCAGCGAGGCACGAGCAGCGGCTGGCGCGTTTCCGATCTGCGAGGCCGTACGCGCCTCACGGTCGATGGCGCCGGCGGTCGTCATCAGGTTCTGCTGCCGATCGAATGGGCCCATGACCAGGCCGATGCCATCCGAGAGACGGTTCTGGCGATCCACGCTGCCCATAGCGACGGACTTCCATTTGACCGGGCGATTACGGCCGCACTGGCCAGCGATGAGCCAACAGCTGAGGCAGGCGCCGGCCCGATTGATTGGCCTGCCCTGGTGGAGCGATTCAAAACCCGGAAGCTGAGCAGCGGCGCCATCAAACAGCGGACCTGGGACG
>CAIZOZ010000212.1 GCA_903934745.1 uncultured cyanobacterium | reverse complement strand
GGAACCCGTTCGGGCTCGCCTTGTATGACAAACAGCAGCGGCAGGTGAGCAGCGCGGCGGGGCAAGGGGAGGTGCCGCAGCGACCAGCAGAGCAGCGGCCCACGGTCAGTCGGCCGGCGCCTGTCGCTCCCGCCCCTTCCGCAGCTTCCCCAGCCCAGGACCACACACCGACCCCGGCCCCAGCGCTGTCGGCCCCGGTTGACCCCGGCCAGGTGGCGCTTGATGCCGAAACGATCCAGCACCTCTACAGCGTCCTGCGGGCTCTCCCTCGGCCTCTGCTGGAGACCCTGACAAGAGCTTTCCGCAAGCGCTTCCAGGTGCCCGATACGGCCGTCACCATCGCCGATCGGATCAGCCAGAAGTGCCATCACGACTGGATTGAGGCCTTTCTGGTGCAGCAGCAGTCAACAACAGCGGATTGATGGCAGCGACGATAAGGCTCCTCCTGAGATGGGGCCTTATCGCATCAATCAGGACATAGCAAAGTCAGCTTTCAGCGAGGATCGAAGACTCCAGCGAAAGCTGGAAGAGTTGCTCAGCGACGTGTTGCTGGACTTCCTCACTCTGCAGACGAAGTGGCAGCACCTCCAGGCATGGGCTACCGCTGGTCAGGTTGATCTCGTGCTCCTTCATCAATGGCAAAAGCCTCAAATCCCCAAAGTGAGAGCTGGTCGCAAAGACCAGGTGCCGGTCGTGATCAGCATCAAAGACGTAGGCCACGCTGTAGGAGGTGCCATCAGGGCCGCTTGCTGTGGTCACCACCTTGTGGAGCACCGCTTGTGTTGGTTGGATTGCCATCGCTTGAAACTCCTCTTCAAGCGCAGACGTTGATGTTCCACCTCAGCCGCATCCCAATGGATGCGAGAAGGCGTGACACACCTTGCGACCTTCGCTGACGCGTGGAGAAGGACTGACTGAAATACGGTAGATCGAATGATGCGAGAAGCCCGGAATCACTGACCATGAGCTGGCGACAGAGTCATAAACAGGAGGCCGCATGGGGAGGCTCAGGGAGGTAGACCCAAGCCTTGGCCGTTCTTATGCTGAAAGGCCAGCCCCTGCGGGTTCCAAGGTCTAGCACCGGATTTTCACGCTTGATGCCAGGGGTAGTGTCAAGATCCCCTTCACAAGTCGCCGGATTTGGTGGTCAGCCCTGAAAGTCGCCATGTCTTCAGCTGAGCCAGCAGTTCAGGATCTCCTGTGCTGGAAGGGCTCCCATCGCTCTCAGTCAGACAATTGGGCCAATCAAGAAAGCGTCCACCCTTCGGCGCGAGTCTGATCTGGTGCCTCATCAGTGCAGTAGTTATGCTGCCCTCCTTCTGGATGGAAGATCGCGCAAGGGCTCCGCAGGCCAGTCCGAAACAGGGAATGAGACACCCGGGGCATTGGTTGTTGTGAGCGCTGCGGCCGGCCCTTGATGCTGGCCGCGCTGGCGCTTGCTGGCCTGCGATTGCCAACCGTGTTTTTTCTACCCCGTCCCAGCCCACCAGATCGCGTCACGGTGCAGCTGCATCAGCGCTCAGCCGCACTGCGTGCCGCAGGCCGAGGCCCTGACCCTGCTCTCCGATCAAAAAAGTGCTGGAAGCCCAGGCCAGGGTGCAGGTGCTTGCTATGTGTCGCCTGCGCTACTCCCAGCTGTCTCTATCGGCCAGGATTTGCAGAAACCCTGTCAGTAGGTTCCGCTAGGCAACAAAGCTGTGTATAAAGCGGGAAATCGAGGACGCCTATGCCCGGCTATCCCATCCGCATGGCCAAAGGGGCTGTGTCCGCTATGGGGGCACCAGGTCGTGCCCTGGGCCTCGAGGCAGCAATCGCTGGATAGCGGATGCCGATCCCTGCGTTCGATCGGTTTGGCCTGCTGCCTGGTGGCATTCACTTGTGCACCATCAAGGAGGTTGAGGTGGACCTGACCTGGAATGACAACCGCCGCCGCCTGACTGCGCTGCTGCAGGAGTTCATCGTGGCTGAACTCGCGCCGCGGTTCACCGTGATTCCTCCCGTTGTGCTCGATGGCAGCTATGTGACGGACAAAAACCATCCCAGCAATATCAACCTGGTGCTGGAACTGAGCAATCTTCCCGATGATCAGCAGTGGGCAGGACAGATGCTCTATCAGCAGAGACCAGAGCTGCTTCAGCGCTACCAGATCGAGATGCTGCCAGCCATCAACAGCCTGACCCAGGACTTCGTGGACCTCCTGCAAACCCTGCGTCCCCAAGTGGCCTTTGAGAAAGGGCTCCACCACAGCCACCGCAAAGGCGTGTTGAGGCTGATCTGATGGGCGGCTGGATCGACGCGATAGAGGCCAAGGCCCGCATCATTCACCAGGAGCTTCAGGCAGCTCGGGAGCTGGCCAGACGCATGGGACAGGAGCCGGAGACCATCAGCGGGCCCTACCTGGAGATGCTCGCCAAGCTCTACCGCGAGGACTTCTCCTATGCCCTGCTGGCCGAAAATGCTGACCTGATCGCCCGGTACCGCGGCCCTGGGGTCGCGCACCGTGAGCCACCGGTGTCGCTGGTGACGACGGTGTTCAAGGAGCTCAGGGGGGAGATCCAGAAGGTCGCCAAAGCGATCGCCGGGATGGAAGAAAAGAAGGTTCGCTGGCCGGCCGATCTGGACCCCCAGCTGGCGGGGTTGACCTACGGCAGCCTGGTCGTGGGCATGCGGGTGCCTCGCCCTGGGGATGTGGGCGCCGACGGCCAAGCAGTGCTGCCGGGGGTGAGCGATGACCTCTATCGGGCGGTGCAGACGGCCGTGCAGAGCCTGCCGGCGATTCCACGTCTGATCGAAGACGGCCAGATCAGTGAGGCGATCTATGAGCAGTTCCCGGATCCAGCCGTGCGGGACACGGTGATGGTGGCGGCCAGGCGCCTGGCGCCCTCCGCCCGGAACAAGGCGATCAGCGAACTGTTCCTCAGCGGC
>CAIZOZ010000211.1 GCA_903934745.1 uncultured cyanobacterium | reverse complement strand
TCCCGCAGGCAGGCCTGGGTGCGGGCCAGGTCGTTCTCCAGGCTGTCGATGCGCTCCATCAGGTTGCGGATCACCCGGGCCTCCGCATCCGGCAGGGCTGAGTGGGCCAGGGGATCGATGCGCACGCCGGATTGATGGATCACCCGGCCGGGAATGCCCACCACCGTGCTGTCGGGGCCGACATCCCGCAACAGCACCGAGCCAGCGCCGATGCGGGTGTTGGAGCCCACGGTGATCGCCCCCAGCACCTTGGCACCGGCCCCCACCACCACGTTGTCCAGCAAGGTGGGATGGCGCTTGCCGTGCTGCTTGCCGGTGCCGCCCAGGGTGACTCCTTGATAGAGCAGGCAGTTGTTGCCGATCACGCTGGTTTCGCCGATCACCACACCCATGCCGTGGTCGATGAACACCCCTGCGCCGATGCGGGCGCCCGGATGGATCTCGATGCCAGTGAGGCCCCGGCTGAGCTGGCTCAGCAGCCGCGCGGGCAAAGCCAGCCCCAGATGCCAGAGGCGATGGCTGAGGCGGTGCAGCACCAGGGCATGGAAGCCTGGATAGCAGAGCAGGATCTCGAGCGTGCCACGGCAGGCGGGATCGCGCTCCTTGATGATCGCCAGGTCGGCGCGGATGGCGCGCAGCAGCATGAACCGGTCCTTCAAGGGGTCAGAGCGACCGACCGGACGTCGGTGCGGCCGAAGTCGTTGCCCTTGTAAAGGAGCGGCTCTTCAAGGGCCTTGGCGAGGGCATAGCTGAAACAGTCGCCCAGGTTGAGGCTGGCGGGGTGCCGGCCCTTGCCATAGTGCCGCCAACCCTGAAGGGCCCACTCCACGTGATCGGGGGTGAGCTGGATCGCCGTGATCTGTCCCAGCTGCAGCAGCAGCCTCAGTTCCTGCAGGCCGTCCTCGCCCAGGATTCGGAGAGTGACGATCTGACTTTCCACCAGCGTGGCGGTGCTGATGTGTTTGGGTGCATCCCGGCTGAGGTGGTCGAGGAACAAGGTGGCATCGCCTTCGTCGAGAAGGATGGCGAGCAGGGCAGAGCTGTCGATCACCATGGCAGCCCAGCTGCGTCGTAGAGCTCCGCCTCAATTTGTTCTCGGTCGCGTGCGTCCTGACGGGGGAGCTTGCGGCAACGCTCCAGCAGCTCCGTGAGGGCCTGATAACGAGCCTGCCTTGAGGCTGCGCTCTTGGAGTCAGGTGTCCGTTTGAGCTCCTCCGCCAGGGCCTGGCGCACGGCGTCGGTGACACTGCTGCCCCGGCGCTCAGCGAGTTCCCGGGCCATGGCATGCACCTGGGGATCTTTGATATTCATCCCCATGGCGCCACCGTGGGTAGAAGATCCAACGATTCTACCCTCAGACCGCCAGCAGGCCGATCTCCTTGCGCAGCAGGTTGATCGTGGCGCTGCCCAGGTAGCTCTTGGCGCAATGCACCACCGGTAGCCGCATCAACTGGGCCCGGTTCTGGCGCAGCGTCTGCTCCACCAGGGGCAGGCTGGGGCGATCGCAGAGCACGTGACTGGCCGCCCGCAGCAGGGCGAGCAAGCGGCTGCCGGTGTCGGGGTTGGCCGTCATCACCAGCAACTCGTTGCCGCGCATGCTGTGCAGGATCACCTCAGCGGCGCGCAGGATGCCGGGGCTGATGCTCACCAGGCCGACGCAGCTGCCGGCGCGCAGTTCCTTGAGCAGATCGAGTTCCTGGCGGAAGTCATTGAGATCCACGGCCACGGCCCGCACACCGTGGGCCTTGGCGATCTCCTCCACCGGTTGCAGGAAGTAGCGGCTGGTCACCACCGTGCCTTTGCTGGAACTTTCCAGCACCGCTTCGAGTTCCTCCATCGGCACCACCTCCACCGGCACCTCCAGATTGGGGGTGAGTTCCTCAGCGATCAGCAGCGAGGCGCCGATGTCCTCGCGGGGGGTGGACACCAGCACCCGGGCGCCGCAACGCAGGCGCCAGTCGATTTCGTGGGTGAGCAGTTCGCGGGCCTGTTGCAGGGTGCAGCCGGCATTGAGCAGCCCATCGACGCTCTGACGCACCTCCCGGTCGATGTCGGGCAGGCTCTTGGAACGCAGTCCCGGCGGCGGCTTGATCTCCCGGGGCTTCTGTTGATCGCGCACATAGATGCCCGAGCCCGCCATCGCCTCGACGACGCCATCGGTTTCCAGCTGGCGGTAGACCTTGCTGATGGTGTTGCGATGCAGACCCGTCTGCATCGCCAGCTGGCGGGTGCTCGGCAGTCGGTGGCCCGGCGGGTAGTGCCGGGCGGCGATCGCAAAGCAGATCTGGTTGTACAGCTGGGTCGACGCCGGGATGTCGCTTTCCTGCTGGATGTGGAATCGCACGCCGGGTGGGCCAGATGGACGCGTGGCCACCCTAAGGAGCTTTGGCCCCCGTGACAATTCCTGCGTTGGCATAGGAGCATGTGCCGGGCTGTGCCGGTTGCTGTGGACGACACCTTGATTTCTGCCGTTTTCCCTCCGATGGACCCGGCTGTCCACGGGTCGTGGCAGCTGCTGCCACCGCTGTTGCCGGGCCAGGTGCCGCTGCGGGCCTGGCTGGCCAGCCCTGCTGACGACACCCCTGGTAGGCCAGGGGTGCTGGTGTTGCCGGAGGTGTTCGGCCTCAACGGCTGGGTGCGCAGCGTTGCCGCTCGGCTGGCGGCCCAGGGCTATGCCGCCCTGGCGGTGCCCCTGTTTGCCCGCACGGCGCCGGATCTGGAGCTTGGTTATGACCAGGCCAGCCTGGTGGAGGGACGCTCCCACAAGGAGCGCACCAGTACGGCGGAGCTGTTGCTGGATCTGGGGCAGGCGGCCGATTGGCTGCGGGGCTGGCTGGGCACGGCCAACGCTCCGCTTGGCTGTGTCGGCTTCTGCTTCGGTGGCCATGGGGCCCTGCTGGCCGCCACGCTGCCGCAGGTGGGAGCCACTTGTGCGTTCTACGGGGCTGGCGTGGCTTCAGGACGCCCCGGCGGTGGCCCGCCCAGCCTCGAGCTGGTGCCGGCGATTGCGGGGCGCCTGCTGTACCTCAGCGGCGAGCAGGACGAGTTGATCCCGGAGCCGGATCTGCTGGCGATTGAACGGGCGCTTCAGGGCAGTCGCCATCGCCTGATCCGGGTGCCGGCGGCGGGTCACGGCTTCATGTGTGAGGCCCGGGAAGCGTTCCGGGCGCCGGCGGCGGCCCTGGGCTGGCAAGAGCTGCTGGCGTTGTTCGCCGCGGAGCTGGGGCGGCCTCCGGCTGGCTCAGCCTGAGCTTTGGCTGGTGGGATTCGCCGCTCTGCTCATGTCGCGCTCAGGGTGTCAGCTCAAGCAGAAGCCCGCGATTCCGTCATTGAACGGCGGAATCGCGGGCTGGCTGGCTGTTGGCCTGGTGCCGTCTGGATGTGGAGGCTCAGGTGCCCGGCGTCTTGATGACCCGCAGGGGAGTGGGCGCCGGGATGCCGGCCCCCGGGGCGCCGGGTTTGGCCCCAGCTTTGCCGGCGCTCTGCTTGCGGGGGCTGAGGAACATGATCATGTTGCGGCCCTCCCGTTTGGGCAGCTGCTGGATCTCGGCGTTCTCCTCGAGATCTTTGGCCATGCGCAGCAGCAGCACCTCGGCCAGGGCGGTGTGCTGGATTTCGCGGCCGCGGAAGATCACGGTGCACTTGACCTTGTCGCCGGACTTGAGAAAGCGGACGGCCTGACCGATGCGCACCTGGTAGTCGTGCGAATCGATCTTGTAGCGCATCTTCACCTCCTTGACTTCGGTCTGGTGCGACTTCTTCTTGGCCTCCTTGGCCTTTTTCTCCTGCTCAAACTTGTACTTGCCGTAATCCATGATCCGGCAGACCGGTGGATCGGCCTTTTCGCTGACCAGAACCAGATCCAGCTCGCGATCACGGGCCACATCCAGGGCCTCTTCGCGCGTGATCACTCCCAGTTGACTGCCATCGGCATCGACCACCCTGAGGTTGGGGTAGTTGATGCGATCGTTGATGTTGGGCAGCTCCCGGACGGGAGCCCGGCGGTCAAAACGGGGACGGGGAGGCATTCAACGCGGCGATTAGACAGTCACCCTAGACCTTGCTGGGTCGCCAGCACCGCTTCCTGCAGCAGATCGGCACCATTGAGCCACTGGGGTTGGTGCTGGCGGCGGAACCAGGTGCGCTGTCGTTTGGCGAACTGGCGGGTGCGTCGCTCGCTGAGGGCGATGGCGGCTGGGCGATCAAGCTCCCCCGCCAGCAGGCGCCTGGCTTCGTCGTAGCCGATCGTTTGCAGCAGCGGGCAGTCGCTGCCGTAGCGCTCGATCAGGCCTGCGGTTTCCTCCACCAGCCCAGTGGCGTAGAGCTGCTCGGTGCGGCTGCCGATGCGCTGGGCCAGATCCGGCGGATCAAGGGCCAGCTCGATCACCCGCCAGGGGGGCGGGCTGCGGCGCTGTTGCTCGCTCAGGGGGCGACCGGTGGCATAGATCACCTCCAGGGCCCTCTGGGTGCGGACCGCGTCCAGAGGCATGATCCGGGCCCCCGCCTCGGGATCGGCCTGTTGCAGCAGGCGATGGCAGTGGGGCTGGCCCAGGGCGCTGAACTGTTGGCGCAGCTGGGGCTGGGGAGGGACGGCCGGCGGCTGCAGCCCTGCCAGCAGCGCCTTGAGATACAGGCCCGTGCCTCCCACCAGCAAGGCGACGCCACGGCGCTGATGTTCGGCGGCGATGGCCGCCTGGGCCAGCAGCACGAACTCCTGCAGGTTGATCGGTTGGTTTGGATCTCGCAGGTCGAGCAGTTCGTGGCGCACCCGCTGGCGCTGGGCCGCTGTTGGCTTGGCGGTGCCCACATCCATCTGCCGGTAGAGCTGGCGCGAATCCACCGACAGCACGGCCAGGTCCAGGACTGCGGCCAGCTCGATCGCCAGGGCGGTCTTGCCGCTGGCTGTCGCCCCCATCAGGGCAATCACCAGGGGGCGCTGCTCAGGGCTGGGGGCGTCAGGTACGGACAGGGGCACGGCGGGTGGCGGAACAGAGCGGTGGGGGTGAAGGGAGCCTCGCTGGGCACCGGGTTCGGGGTGCAGCGGCGCGGTGGGCGTCGAGGCCAGCGGCGGCTGGAGGGGTGTCGGTTGGCTGCAGGTGCCTTGTGGGCGTTGATCCCTGGAGTGGAGTCAGGGCCGCCTGCGCCGTTGACGAAGATTCAGGCCGGAAGCGAGCGGCGATCGCAGGGCCTGGATCTCAAGGTGCTGACCCGCTGCATGCTTTGTACTGCAAGCGAGGTACGGCAAGTGAGCTCGCGTTGCAGCGGTGCCAGCGGCGTGGTCCAGGTCAGACCCTGCTGGTCAACCGGCTGAAGTGGATCCGATGGCGAGGGGAGGGTGGCGAGGCGAGGTGGCCAGGCGAGGGGAAGAACGGTGCAAGCGCCGTTGACCGTTCGCCTTGATGGGCCATCCCCGTTCGCGCCGTTGCGCTGGCACGGTGTGGGCGGCCACGCCGCCTTGGTCGTCACGGCGATGGGGTGGGATCAACCCCATGGGCGAATCGCGACGGAGCGGCGCCTGGGTGGCGCTGCGGGGTGGCGGTGGTAAGGTTGCCCTTGTGGAGAGGCTTTTGCGCTCTCTGCGCCATGCTCCCTGCGCCCCTGTCTGCCCCGGGGTTCCGTCGTCCTGAGCCCGTTCCCTGGGGAGCCCTTTCCGAATGAGCGACGCCACCAAAGTCCAGTCCGCCTACGGCGCCGAACAGATCCAGGTGCTTGAAGGCCTGGAACCGGTGCGTAAGCGGCCCGGGATGTACATCGGCACCACCGGCCCCCGCGGCCTGCACCATCTCGTCTACGAGGTGGTGGACAACGCCGTGGATGAGGCCCTGGCCGGCCATTGCGACGCCATCTTGGTGGTGATCCACGCCGATGGCTCCGCCAGCGTCACCGACAACGGTCGCGGCATTCCCACCGATATTCACCCGCGCACCGGACGCAGCGCCCTCGAGACGGTGCTGACCGTGCTCCATGCCGGCGGCAAATTCGGCTCCGGTGGCTACAAGGTGTCCGGCGGTCTGCACGGCGTTGGTGTGTCCGTGGTCAACGCCCTCAGCGAGTGGGTGGAGGTTGTTGTCCATCGTCAGGGTCAGGAGCATCAGCAGCGATTTGAGCGCGGCACCCCGATCGGCAGCCTCAGCGCCAAGCCGGCCGCTGATCCGGATCAGACCGGCACGATGGTGCGCTTTCTGCCGGATCACGAGATTTTCAGCACCGGCATCGAGTTCGACTATCAGACGCTCTCGGGCCGGCTGCGGGAACTGGCTTACCTCAATGGTGGGGTGCGCATTGTTTTCCGTGATGAGCGGGCTGCGGCGCTCTCGGCTGGCGGAGAAGCGCACGAAGAGGTGTATCACTATCAGGGGGGCATCCGGGAATACGTCGCTTATATGAACGCCGAGAAGGATCCGCTGCACCCGGAAATTATTTACGTCAATTCTGAAAAGGATGGCGTGCAGGTGGAGGCC
>CAIZOZ010000210.1 GCA_903934745.1 uncultured cyanobacterium | reverse complement strand
GCTGGGGCATGGAAAGCGACACAACCTTCTGGTATCCCTCCATGCGTCTGTTTCGCCAGCAGGAGCCAGATGACTGGACAGAAGTCTTGCAGCGGGTCGTCAAAGAACTGGGAACCTTCCAGCCCCACACCTAGTCTCAGCCTCTGAACGGCAGCTCCATGACCATGCTTTATGCCCCCCTTTCCCTGGGAGAACTGGTAGACAAAATCACCATCCTCGAGATCAAGACACAACACCTGCAGGGGAGGGCCTGGTCAACGCCCGCCATGAACTGAATGTGCTGCAACAGGTTCTGGTAGAGGCCGCCCTCCAGCTCGATCCCGAACTCATCGTCCAGCTGCAGCAGGTGAACCAGAGTCTCTGGGCCATCGAGGATGCCATCCGCGAACAGGAACAGCTCCAGGACTTCGGCCCGGCCTTCATCCAGTTGGCCCGCTCGGTGTACCGGCAAAACGACCGACGCACTGCGATCAAGCGGGAGATCAACACCACCTACGGCTCCGCTCTGGTCGAGGAGAAGTCGTACAAGCCCTATTGATCCGCTGCCCACACCGGCTCAGCGCCTTCCGCGCAGGCGTCTTCAACCGGGGCAGGTGTCAATGGCCAGGCCGCCTGGTGTGAAGCTCCAACCCAGGCTCACCACAACGGGCCCGCGCTGGCCAGAGTGGCGATCCAGATCCGGCGTCCCAGTTGGATCCCCAGTCCAGCCCGGCCCAACACCAGGCTCCCGCCACCCCATTCCTCATGAACCTCAGCGCCTTCAACCTCGGCACCGTGCTGCTGGCCGGAAGCGGTCTGTTCTGCCTGGCCACCCTGTTCTTTGGCACCAAGGGCGGCTACTACGACAGCGACGACTACGACGGCAACGGCACGGCCCACTGACCAGCCCCACTGGCCAGCACCACTGCTCACAGCCCCACTGATCGACCTCTCTCCCTGGGCGGGCGGCTTCAGGGGCTGCCGAGCCGTTCGGCTTCCGGACAGTCGCCTGTGGTCACAATGTCGTCGGGACCAGAGCTGCGGCTGACACTGGCCAGGCGGGTGCTGACGGCGCCGATCGAATCGAGCCGCACGCTCAGTTCCCAGCTGGAAAGTTCGTCCTCGTCGTCGTCCTCGTGGCGGAGGGTGACCATGTCCCCGACGATCTCCACCACCAGGGCGTCCTCAATCCAGCATTGCTGGTCCCGCAGGTAGACCCAGACAGGCCGTTGCTCCTGGAGAAAACGATCAAGCTTGCGCTGCAGCATCGGAACGCCGCGAATAGGGTCGATCCTAAACAGATCGGGCCCCAGGGCCGAGTCCAGGATGACCGAATTGCCCACCAGCGCCTCTGGCCCCAGCACCGGCCCCGCCAGCAGTCAGGCGGCGATCCGGCTGCAACTGCGCAGCTGGCCCGAGGTGGAGCACTACCTGCAGAGCTGCCGGGGGGTGATCGTGCCCCTGGGCTCCACCGAGCAGCACGGCCCCACCGGCGCCATCGGCACCGACGCCCTCACCGCCGAAGCCGTGGCCCTGGAGGTGGGCCGCCGCACCGGCGTGCTGGTGACCCCGGCCCAGGCCTTCGGCATGGCCGAACATCACCTGGGCTTTGCCGGCACCATCAGCCTGCAGCCCTCCACCCTGCTGGCGGTGCTCCATGACGTGGTGCTGTCGCTGGCGCGCCACGGCTTCGAACGCATCTACGTAATCAACGGCCACGGCGGCAACATCGCCACCGCCCGGGCGGCCTTCGCCCAGGCCTATGGCACCGCCACCAGCCGCGGCCTGCCGGGCGCCGATCGCCTGCGCTGCCGCCTCGCCAACTGGTTCACCGCCAGCTCCGTCACCAAGGAAGCCCGCACGCTCTACGGCGAGCGGGAAGGGCACCATGCCACCCCCAGCGAGATCGCCCTCACCCTGCATCTCGAGCCGAGCCTGTCCAGCAAGCAACGGCCCCTGCCGGAAGCGGCCCCCGCCGGGCCGATCCATGGCCCCGACGACTTCCGCCGCCGCCATCCGGATGGCCGCATGGGCTCCGATCCCTTCCTGGCCCAAGCGGCCCACGGCGCCCGCTTCCTGGAGCTGGCGGCTGAAGCCCTGGCCGAGGATCTGCGCGCGTTCCTGACTGAAGCGGAGCCGGCGGCGTGAGCCCCCTGCCCGGCTAGCGTCGGCCTCAATGCCGAACCCTGGCGCCCAGCCGACACCATGACCAGGATCACCGCCGCCGACGTTCGCAAAGTGGCCCAGCTGGCCCGACTGGAGCTACCCGAGGCGAAGATCGCCACCTACACCGGCCAGCTGGAACGCATCCTCGACTACGTCGCCCAGCTCGAGCAGGTGGACACCGAGGGAGTGCCTCCCACCACCCGGGCCGTGGAGGTGGTGAACGTGACCCGCGCCGATGCGGTGGAAACGACACCCGTGCGCGAAGAGCTGTTGAATCTGGCCCCCCAGCGCGAAGGCGATTTCTTCCGCGTGCCGAAGATCCTCGGCGCTTAGGCCAGCGAACCAAGGCCCACTCCCCACCGGCACGATTCAGCGAGGGCTGGGGGAAACGGCGGTGCGATGCAGTAGCTCGAGCACGCGGCGACGGGCATGACGGGTGGGCATCAGGCCCGCCAGCGGGCGCAGACGGCTGCGGCGCTTTTTGTGACTGCGCACGCCCAGGAAGATGTCGTAGAGGAAATTGAGCAGATCACTGCGGCTTTCAAACATGCCGAGTCGCTGCGGGGAGCCCTTGGCATCAAGGATATGACGAGTTGCGTGATAAGCGGGCTGGTATTCAAACCAGGGGATGGAAGGCCAGAGATGGTGCACGAGGTGATAGTTCTGGCCCATGATCAGCCAGTTCATCGCCCTACCCGGATAGACGCGGGCATTGTGCCAGCGACTGCGTGACTGAAACGGGCGGTGGGGCAGGTAATCAAAAAACAGACCCAGGGTCACACCCACCATCAGCGCTGGCGCGAACCAGCAGTTGAACACAAACTGCAGAAAATCAAACTTAATGGCCGCCAACACAATCATCACAAACACACCGCGGGCAATCCCCCACTCGAGCAGCTCGTAGCGGCGCCAGAGGCGGCGACGGAAAAAGAACACCTCGTGATAGAAAAATCGCGGTGCAATCAACCACAGCGGCCCAAAGGTACTGACAATGTGATCCGGGTCATTCTTCGGATCATTCACATGGGCGTGGTGCTGCAGATGCACCCGGGTGAACACCGGAAAGCTGAAGCCCAGCAGCAGCGCCGCCCCATGGCCCATCACCGCATTGCAGAAGCGGTTGGGGTGGGCGGCGTTGTGGCAGGCGTCGTGGATCACGGTGCCTTCGAGATGCAACGCCAGGAAGCCCAGCGCCAGCAGGGCCGGCAGCGGCCATTGCCCCACAAACCAGCCCCAGATGGTGAGCGCCGCCAAGCCATAGCCGCCCAGGAACAGTCCCACGGTGGGATTGAGGGCGTTGGGCGGATCGAGATACTGCTTCGGAACGCTCTGAACGGCGGTCGTATGGCGGCGTGGCGCGGCCGGAGAGGGGAGAACTTGCGTTTGCGTCATCTCCCTACCGGGTGTAAAGGTTCGTTTTCGGAGCGATCAGACTACGGAGTGCGCCCACCCAACCGCTGCCGAGCAGCGCCAGTTGGTGGCCACCAGTCTCGCTGAACCCTGATTCGGGCGCCCCTGGATGGGGCCAAGCCTGACCTCTCACCACAGAACCACATCCGCTTGAGCTGGCCCCCCCCTGGGGCGAGGGCTGCTGCCACAACCCGCCAGGCGCGCTTCGGGCCAAGCCAGGGGCTCGGGCCGCTGAGCGCACCCGAGCTACTGATGCCCACCGGGGGACTTGAACCCCCACAGCCAAAGCCACTGGTACCTAAAACCAGCGCGTCTACCAATTCCGCCAGATGGGCGCCGCGCAACTCTACGGGGCACCCTCAGAATGGTTCCAGCCGCCGGCCCCGCCTTGCTCGCCATCGTTGGGGGAACCCTGGCCCTGCTGCTGGGCCTGCTGCTGCTGTTGTTGCCGCTGCTGGCCACGGAGCTCAGCCGGCCGCGGGATTCGGTGTGGGGCGCCGTGGTGCTGCTGCTGGGGCTGGTGCTGGTGACCAGCGCCGATCGGCTCACCGGGGCGCCGATGCTGGCCGTGCTCTGCGGCGGTCTGCTGATCGGCCGGCTGAGCAGTGAGGTGGGCCTGGGTCGCTGGCGCCAACTGACGGACGACGAACGCCGGCTGCTGGCCTCCAGCGAACGCTGGAGCCGCAGTGTTCAGCAACTGGGCGCCGCCAGCACCAGCCTGCTGGAGCGGGCCGGCGGCCTGCTGAGCGGCCTTGCCACCAGGGTGGCCAGCCGGCCGCCGCGCCCCGGCAGCAGCAAGCGCTGGGTACGGCCGGAGCTGGCGGCAGCGGCGGCACCGGCGGACTCGCCACTGCCGGTGCAACCGCTGACGGTGCAGTCGACGGCGGCGAGCGACAGCAGCAGCCTGGAGCCAGCTGCCGGGGAACAACCGCAGCCAGCCTCCGAGCCCGCCGCTGCCAGCCCGGAGGCCGAAAGCGACCAGGCCACTACGGCGACAGGCGCCGCAGAGGCCGAGAGCGAGACGGCGGATCCGGTCGCTGCCGCCGCCCAGCAGAGCGCGCCAGCGGCGGACGGCGCCGAGCGCACCCGGGTGGTGAAGGGCTTCGAGGAGATCACCGCCCTGCTGGCGGCCGCCCCGCTGCCAGAGGCCGAGCCCAGCGAGGCGGGATAATCCCCTGCTGTGCTGCCCCTGCGAGGCGCCGTGACCGTCAGCCCCGCCTCCAAGTCCTCCCCGGAACCCTGCCCCGACTCAGAAGGCGGCGCCGCCAGGGAGCCGGGTTCCCCTGGGCCGGTCTCCTACAAGGACACCCTCAACCTGCTGCAGACCCCCTTTGCGATGCGGGCCAATGCCCGCCAGCGCGAGCCGGAACTGCAGCGCTTCTGGCAGGAGCGGGGCCTGTACGAGCAGCTCAGCCGCCGCAATCCCGGCGAGGTGTTCACCCTGCATGACGGCCCCCCCTACGCCAACGGCGCCCTGCATGTGGGCCACGCCCTCAACAAGATCCTCAAGGACATCATCAACAAGCACGCCTTGATGCGCGGCAAGCGGGCCCGCTTCGTGCCCGGCTGGGACTGCCATGGCCTGCCGATTGAACTGAAGGTGCTGCAGAGCCTGAGCAGCGAGGAGCGCCGCGCCCTCACGCCGATCAGCCTGCGCCAGAAGGCCCATGCCTATGCGCTCGAACAGGTGGAGCTGCAGAAGGCCGGCTTCCAGCGCTGGGGCATCTGGGCCGACTGGGAGTCCCCCTATCTCACCCTGCAGAAGCCCTATGAGGCTGCCCAGATCGGCGTGTTTGGCCAGATGGTGCTGGCCGGCCACATTTACCGCGGGCTGAAGCCGGTGCACTGGAGCCCCAGCTCGCGCACGGCCCTGGCCGAGGCGGAACTGGAATATCCCGACGGCCACACTTCCCCCAGTGTCTATGTGGCCTTTCCGGTGGTGTCGCTGCCTTCGGGCCTGGCGGGCCAGCTGCGGCCCTTCGGCATCGAAGGCCCCACCGACCGTGGCCATCGCGAACAGCTGTTCGTGGCGATCTGGACCACCACCCCCTGGACCCTGCCGGCCAACCTGGCGGTGTCGGTGAATGGGGCCCTGGATTACGCCATCTGCCGCGACGGCAGCGCTCCGGAGTCGGCCCCGCGCTATCTGGTGGTGGCCAGGGATCTGGTCGACAGCCTTCAGACCAGCCTGGATCGGCCCCTGGAACCGCTGCTGACGGTGAAGGGAGCCGAGCTGGAGGGCATCAGCTATCGCCATCCGCTGCTGGAGCGCACCAGCCCGGTGGTGCTCGGTGGCGACTACATCACCACCGAAACGGGCACGGGCCTGGTGCACACGGCCCCCGGCCACGGCGTCGACGACTTCAACACCGGCCGCCAGTACGGCCTGCCGGTGCTCTGCCCGGTGGATGAAGCCGGCACCCTCACCGATGAGGCGGGCCCGTTTGCCGGCCTGAACGTGCTCAAGGATGCCAATCCGGCGATCATCACGGCCCTGCGCGATGCCGGCGTGCTGCTGGCCGAAGCACGCTATGAGCATCGCTATCCCTACGACTGGCGCACCAAGAAACCGACCATCTTCCGCGCCACCGAACAGTGGTTCGCCTCGGTGGCCGGTTTCCGTGAGCAGGCCCTGGCGGCGATCGACGCCGTGGCCTGGCTGCCAGCCAGCGGTCGCAATCGCATCGAAGCGATGGTGCGCGATCGCGGCGACTGGTGCATCTCCCGCCAGCGCACCTGGGGGGTGCCGATTCCCGTGTTCTACCACCGCGAAACCGGCGAGGTGCTCCTCAACGCCGAGAGCCTGGCGCACATCCAGGCGCTGATCGCCGAGCACGGCTCCGACATCTGGTGGGAGAAAGACGAAGCCGACCTGCTGCCGCCCTCCCATGCGGCCGAAGCCGCCAACTGGCGCAAGGGCAGCGACACGATGGATGTGTGGTTTGACTCCGGTTCCTCGTGGGCGGGGGTGCTGGGCGGATTGAACCCTGGACAGGACGGGGGGGTCAGCCCCGCCGGCCCAGCGGCAGGCGACGGGGCGTTGGCCAGCCCCGGTGTTGCCGCTGGCAGCGGTGGCCCGGCGGGCTCCGCCGGTGCAGCGGCGCACGCCGGCCTGAACTATCCGGCCGATCTCTATCTGGAGGGCACGGATCAACATCGCGGCTGGTTCCAGAGCAGCCTGCTCACCTCCGTGGCGGTGAATGGCAAGGCGCCGTACCGCACGGTGCTCACCCATGGCTTCACCCTCGATGAGAAGGGCCGCAAGATGAGCAAATCGCTCGGCAATGTCGTCGATCCGGCGGTGTTGGTGGAGGGGGGCAAAAACGAGAAGCAGGAGCCGGCCTACGGCGCCGACGTCTTGCGCCTGTGGGTGAGCTCGGTGGACTACTCCGCCGATGTGCCCCTGGGGCCGGGCATCGTCAAGCAGCTGGCGGATGTTTACCGCAAGGTGCGCAACACGGCCCGCTATCTGCTCGGCAACCTGCACGATTTCAACCCAGCCACCGATGCCGTACCGATCGCCGCGCTGCCGTTGCTGGATCGCTGGATGCTGCAGCGCACCGCCAGCCTGATCGAGGAGGTGAGCGCCGACTTCGAGCGCTTCGAGTTCTACCGCTTCTTCCAGGCCCTGCAGAACTTCTGCGTGGTGGATCTCTCCAACGTCTACCTCGACATCGCCAAGGATCGCCTCTATGTGAGTGGCGCCGCTGAGCTCCGCCGCCGCAGCTGCCAGACGGTGCTGCATCTGGTGGTGGAGCGCCTGGCGGGCTTGATCGCGCCGGTGCTCTGCCACATGGCCGAAGACATCTGGCAGAACCTGCCCTACCCGGTGGCGGAGGCCTCGGTGTTTGAACGGGGCTGGCCGACGGCGCCGGCGGAATGGGCGGCCACCGAGCTGCTGGCACCGCTGCAGCGGATCCTGGAGCTGCGCGCCCAGGTGAATCGCCAGCTGGAGCGCTGCCGCAGCGAAGGCACGATCGGCTCCTCGCTGGAAGCCCAGGTGCAGCTGGAGATCGGCAGCGGCGCCGACGACGAGGCGCTCGTGCTGGCTGAGGCCCTGGCCCTGGTGCAGGCCAGCGACCATCCCCAGGTGGACAACCTGGCCGACTGGCTGCTGGTTTCGGCTCTGCAGATCGGCGGAGCGGCTCCCACCGCGGTGGTGGCCGAAGCCAGCGAGGCGGGACTCACGGTGCGCATCGCCCGCGCCGAGGGCAGCAAGTGCGCCCGCTGCTGGCACTTCGAAACCGACATCGGCCGCTATCTGGCCCACCCCAGCCTCTGCGGCCGCTGTGTGGCAGTGCTGGAGTCTCAGCCGCGGGCGTCTCAGCCGCGGGCGTGAAACACCCGCCCGTAGTGGCTGTCGATCAGCTCCTGGCGGCAGCGGAAGTCCGTCGCCGTCACCACTGAACCGGAGAGCAGGTCGGTCCAGAGGCCATCGAACGGGAAGGGCACATCCACCCACTGGGGCTTGGCCGAGAAGTTGATCACCACCACGAAGCGCTCGCTGCTCCCATCGCGGGCCTTGCCCCAGCGATGCATGATCAGCAGCTGGCGGGCGGCATCGATGCCGTAGCCATCGCGATCGAACTGCTGGACCTCGGCCGCCACCCCACGGGGATGGAAATGGGCGGAGGTGAGCCCGGGATGCTCCCGGCGCAGGCGGATCAGCCGGCGGTGCAGCGCCAGCAGCGCCTTGCCGGCGGCATCGTCGCGGAACTCCCACTGCAGGGGCCGGGGCCGCACCCGGTCGCTGCCCGCCTCCGGCAGATAGCGCTCCTCGCCAAACTCCTGGCCGTTGTGCAGCATCACGGCGCCGCAGGCGGTGAACAGGGCAATCAGGTGGGGCTGGGCGCGATACCAGTGCTGGCTGCGCTCCACCCCCGGCCGATCGCCGCCGATCTTGTTCACCAGGGTGCCGTGGTCGTGGTTCTCGACATAGATCACGGGCCCGCAGCCCTCAGCAAAATCGCGGCCGGCATCGAGGGCGCGCAGATAGGAGGCGCCCAGCTGGCCGCTGCGACCGGTT
>CAIZOZ010000209.1 GCA_903934745.1 uncultured cyanobacterium | reverse complement strand
CCGCCAGCCGCCAGTCCCCCGCTGCCCGCCCGACTTCGGCCGGGCCGCGGATGGCCGCTGCCGCAAATCGGCCCGCCGCCCGCCGCGCCCCGGCCTCCTCCGGCCGCAGCGGTGGCTCCGGCGCTTCCACTCCACCCCCATCCCCTTCCCCCCAATCGTCCTCCATGGCACCTTCCGTACCGGGCATCGCCCGCGGCAGGAGCGAAACCCGGGGTCTGGTGCCGGCGATCGAAGCAGCAGACGCCATGACCAAAGCGGCTGAAGTCACCTTGGTGGCTCGCGAATTCGTCGGCGGTGGCTACGTCACCGTGATGGTGCGCGGTGAAACCGGTGCGGTGAATGCCGCCGTGCGCGCTGGTGCCGATGCCTGCGAACGCGTTGGCGACGGCCTCGTGGCTGCTCACATCATTGCCCGCCCCCATGGCGAAGTTGAACCCGCCATCGCCGCCAGCGGCGTGATCCGTCGTCTCTGATGGCCATCGCTGCCGTGCATCCGCGGATCCTGGGATTTCTGGGCCGCGCCCTGAGCCTGGAACTGACCGCTGTGCAGCAGTACATGACCCAGGCCTCCCTGGTGGAGCTCTGGGGTGATGGCGATGCGGCGGTCCGTTTCCGCCAGGAAACGGTCAGTGAGCTGCAGCATGCGGAGCGCCTGGTGCAACGCATGCTGGCTCTGGGGGTGGCACCGGCCGCCTCCCAGCTGCGGCCGGTGCAGCATGCCGCTGATCTGGTCGGCCTTCTGAGCCTCAATGGGGTTCTTGAGCACGACCTGATTCAGCTCTATGGCGACGCCGTGCGCTTTGCGCTGCTGATTGGCGACGCTGACAACGCCGCTTTTTTTCGTGCCCTGTGGACCGAAGAGCAGCAACAGGGCCAGGACCTGGCCACCTGGCTGCAGAGTTTGCGGGGCGGTAGCGCTGACCGTGAGCAGCGGGCCCGCTTCTGATCACCCGTCTAACGGCGCCGCCACAGCCGGGCCAGGAGCGCTTGCTTCGGGCTGATCGCGGCGCCATGCCAGGTCCCGACTGTTTAAAGTCGCCCGCCAAGCGATTGCTTCCTCCGGCCCCCGGGCCGATCCCATGCCCTTGCAAGACGCCCTCCCTCTGCCGATTCAGCTGGCCTGGCTGATCCCCCTCTATGGGTTCAGTGGCATGGTGCTGTCCCTGCCCTGGGCCTCGGGCTGGATCAAGCGCCAGGGACCCCGTCCGGCTGCTTACCTCAACCTGTTGATGACCCTGTTGGCCGTGGTGCACGGCAGCCTGGTGATCCGGGAAGTGTTGAGCCTCGGCCCCCAGCATCTCGATATTCCCTGGTTCCATGCCGCAGATCTGGATCTGCGCATCGGCTTTGATCTCTCGCTGACCAATCTGGCAGCGCTGGAGCTGGTGACCTTCACCAGCCTGATCGGCCAGGTGTTTGCCCTCGGCTATCTCGACAAGGAATGGTCCCTGGCCCGCTTTTATGCGCTGGTGGGCTTCTTTGAGGGGGCGATGGCCGGTGTGGTGTTGAGCAGCAATCTGTTCATGAGCTATTTCCTGTTGGAGATGCTCACTCTCTCCACCTATCTTCTGGTCGGTTTCTGGTATGCCCAGCCCCTGGTGGTGACAGCCGCCCGTGATGCCTTTCTCACCAAACGCGTCGGCGATGTGCTGCTGCTGATGGGTGTGGTGGCGCTTTCCGCCTGGGCCGGTTCGATGGAGTTCGACGACCTCTACGTCTGGGCGGCTCAGACGCCGCTCTCGCCCCTGGCCGCCAGCCTGTTGGGCCTCGGTTTGATCGCCGGACCCATGGGCAAATGTGCCCAGTTCCCGATGCACCTCTGGCTCGATGAAGCCATGGAGGGCCCGAATCCTGCCTCGATTCTGCGCAACTCGGTGGTGGTGACCTGCGGCGCGGTGGTGCTGCTGAAGCTGATGCCCCTGCTGCGGATGTCGCCGCTGGCCAGCACCGTGCTGCTGGCCGTGGGCACGATCAGTGCCCTCGGTGGTGCCCTGGTGGCGATCGCCCAGGTGGATCTGAAGCGGGCCTTTTCGTACTCCACCACCTCCTATCTCGGCCTGGTGTTCATCGCCATCGCCTTCGAGCAGCCCTTCCTGGCTCTGTTGCTGCTGTTCACCCATGGCCTGGCCAAGGCGCTGTTGTTCATGAGCGTCGGCAGTGTGATCGCCACCACCAACTGCCAGGACCTGACTGAACTGGGCGGTCTGGGTCGGCGCATGCCCGCCACCACCACGGCTTTTCTGGTGGCCGCTGCCGGCCTCACCGGCATCCTGCCGTTGGGTTGCTTCTGGGGTTATGGCCTGTTGGTGCAGACCCTCATCCGCCAGGCTCCCTGGCTGGCTGCTGTTGTGCTGCTCACCAATGGCCTGACCGCCCTCAATCTGGTGCGGGTGTTCCGCCAGGTATTCCTCGATGTGGCCCACCCCAAGACCCGTCGGGCGCCGGAGGTGAACTGGCTGATGGCGCTGCCGATGGTGACCCTGTCGGTGCTGGTGCTGCTCACGCCGCTGGTGATCAACCGCATCGATCCGCTCGGTGGCATCGCCGACTTTTCTCAGCTGACCACGGTGCTGGTGGTGGCCAGTGGCTCGATCGGCCTGGTGGCGGGCTGCCTGATCCGGCTTGATCGCTTCTGGTCGCGCTCGGTGATCATGCCGCTGCGAGCTGTGCAGGATCTGCTGGCCTACGACTTCTACACCGATCGGATCTATCGGGCCACGATCGTCGCCTTTGTTGCCGGCCTTGCCTCGATCACCAACAGCGTTGATCGGGTGCTGGTCAATGGCCTGGTGAATCGCATCGGCAGTGCTTCGATGGCCAGCGCCGAAGGCCTCAAGCTGGGGGTGAGCGGCCAGCTCCAGACCTACGTGCTCACGGTGGTTCTGGCGATCGTGCTGCTGCTGGGCAGTCTCTCCTGGTTCCACGGATGAGGTACCTCCCATGCTGAGCACCCTGCTGCTGATTCCGTTCATCGGCGCCTTTGCGCTGCTGTTCTGGCCGGGCCAACCGGTGCCAGGACGGATGCGGGTGGTGACGATTGTGGTGTTGGCCCTGCAGCTGGCCTGGAGCCTGCGGGTGCTGCTGGCCTTCGATCCCAGCGATGGCGGCATGCAGCTGCAGGAATCGTTCGCCTGGGTGAGCAGCATCGGTCTCGACTATCGCCTCGGGATCGATGGGCTGTCGTTACCCCTGGTGTTGATCAATGCCGCCCTCACCCTGGTTTCGGCCGTCTGCACCCGTGACATCAGCCAGCGGCCGCGCATCTATTTCGCCTTGTTGTTGTTGATCAGCGGCGCCGTCAACGGTGCCTTTCTGGCCGAGAACCTGCTGCTGTTCTTCCTCTTCTACGAACTCGAGCTGGTGCCTTTGTGGTTGCTGATCTCGATCTGGGGAGGCACGGAGCGGGCCTATGCCGCCACCAAGTTTTTGATTTTCACCGCCGTTTCCGGCGTGCTGATTCTCGGGGCCTTCCTGGGCCTGGCGCTGTTCACCGGCACCGTGGACTTCAGCCTCACGCCGGTGCTGAGCGAACAGCTCGCGATGGGCAGCCAGTTGCTGCTGCTGGGGGCGTTGTTGATCGGCTTCGGCATCAAGATTCCGCTGGTGCCCTTCCACACCTGGCTGCCTGATGCCCACACCCAGGCCTCCACGCCGGTGTCGGTGCTGCTGGCGGGCGTGCTGCTGAAACTGGGCACCTACGGGCTGCTGCGTTTCTGTCTGGGGATGTTCCCCGAGGCCTGGGCCCTGCTGGCGCCGTGGCTAGCTGGCTGGGCCGCCGTTTCCGTGCTCTATGGCTCCCTGGCGGCGATTGCCCAGCGCGATATGAAACGGATGGTGGCCTACAGCTCCGTGGGTCACATGGGCTACATCCTGTTGGCGGCGGCGGCGGCCACACCGGTGAGTCTGCTGGGGGCCGTGTTCCAGATGGTGAGCCACGGCCTGATTTCAGCCTTGTTGTTCCTGCTGGTGGGCATCGTCTACCGCAAGACCGGCACCAGAGATCTGGAGGTGCTGCGGGGTCTGCTTAATCCAGAGCGGGGTCTGCCGTTCACCGGCACGTTGATGATCCTGGGGGTGATGGCCAGTGCCGGGCTGCCGGGCATGGCCGGCTTTATCTCCGAGTTCCTGGTGTTCCGCGGCAGTCTGGAGGCTTTCCCCCTGGCCACCTTGCTCTGCATGGTGGGTTCCGGCCTGACGGCGGTGTATTTCCTGCTGCTGGTGAACCGGGCCTTCTTCGGCCGCATGGCGATCACACCGCCCAGCGCTGATCCAGTGGCGGACGCCAGGCTCGACATCCGCCTGGCGGCGGTGGCGCCGCGAGAAACGATTCCGGCGATGGCACTGGCGATCGGCGTGGTGGCGATCGGTCTGATCCCCGGCTGGCTGGGCCGCATCAGTGAGACGGCCAGTACCACCATGGCCCGGCTACCAGCGTTGCTGGCCAGTCTGCAGAACGGAGGGGTGGGCTGATGCCGATCATTTCCGCTGATCTCACCCACGCCGGCGGCCGGCCCACCGCCGCCGAACTGGAGGCCCGGTTGCTGGCGGGCCAGACCCTGCTGGCTGAGACCCCCAACCATCTGATGCAGGTGGTGGATGTGCTCGAGAGCTATGGGGAGGTGCTCGATGCCTACAGCATCAACCTGATCTATCAGGCCGAGCACCAGTTTCTCAATCCGGTGCCCGCTTTCCGCTATCTCGATGGCGACCACAGCCCGGCCAAGATCTGGCGCCATCTGATCCACGACCGCATCAACTTCGAATACGCCGAGTACTGCCAGAAGGCGATGTTCTGGCATGGCACCGGTGGGCTGGATAGTTACCTCGACTCCGAGGCCTTTCGCGCCAGCTGCGGCGCCATCATCCGCCGCAAGACCGGCCGCGATCCCTTGCTGGCCCTGCTCAATCCCCTGTTTCCCGATTTTCTGCTGGAGCTGATCCGCTCGGCCGCCACCACCCATGCCCTCGGCCAGTTCTGGCGGGTGATGAGTGATCTGTTCCTCGATCTGGCCCGGGCCGAAAAGGACGGCCGCGTCAGCACGGTGGCGGCTGTGGTGGCGTTCCTGCGTGAGGGTTTGGTGGCGGCCGCCGCCAAGCCGATCACCTATGCGGTGGAGGTGGCGGGCGAACGCTTCTGGGTGCTGCCGCCGGAGGCCGGCCTCACCTTCCTGGCCGATGTGGCGGTGCCCTACGTGGAGGCGGTGTTCCTGCGGGGCATGCCCTTCCTGGGCACGGTGTCGTTCAACGCCCAGGCCCAGCAGGTGTCTCCGGATCAGAGCACCTTCACCTACGGCGCCCTGTTTGCCGATCCGCTGCCCACGATGGGCGCAGGGATCCCCCCCAGCCTGCTGATGCAGGACATGTACCGCCACCTGCCGCAGCGCCTGCATCAGTGGTATCGCCAGACCAGCCGCGGGGAAGGCGACGTGCGCGTGAAGATCTGCCTCAGTTTCCAGAAGTCGATGTTCTGTGTCACCAATGCCGCGATCGCCGGCACCTTTCCCCATCCGCTCGATCACGCCGATCCAGCCGCCCAGGCCGCTAATCGCGCCTATGCCGCCAGCTGGGCCGCCAGGCTGAGCGGTTCGCGCACCGATTGTCTTGACCCCTCCAATTTCTGAGGTGCAGGTGAGGTCCTAAGGTCATCTTTATGGATCAGCCTTGGACGCAACGGGCGCGGCCCGACCGGCTGGAACGCCGGATTGAATTCGACGACTACGAAACCACCCGCACCTTCCTGGAGCGGCTCAACGCCCTTTCGGAACAGGAGGCTCGCTTTCCGGACATCAGTTTCGGCCGCACCTACGTGAACCTCACGCTGCGGCCTGAACAGGAGGATGGCGCCATCGACGCTGTCGATACCACCTTTGCCGCCGCCATCGATGGGCTCCTCTGAGCTGCCAGCTGCCGCTCAACAGCAGCAGCCGGAGCCTCAGGCGTGCCTGGCGGCGAACCCTTCGAACCCGCAGGAGCACCTGGACGAGGGCGGCATTGATCTGCACTCCGCCATCAACTCGGCTGGCATCGAAACCGTGCTGGAGCAGCTGGAGCGCGAGCTGATCGGGCTACGGCCGGTGAAGGCCCGCATCCGCGAAATCGCCGCCCTGCTGGTGGTCAACCGCGCCCGCCAGCAGGTGGGCCTGGACACCGCCCCGCCCAGCCTGCACATGTCGTTCACCGGACGCCCCGGCACCGGTAAGACGACCGTGGCCGAACGGATGTCGAAGATCCTGCACGGTCTCGGCTACGTGCGCAAGGGCCATGTGGTGACCGCCACCCGCGACGATCTGGTGGGGCAGTACATCGGCCACACCGCCCCGAAAACGCGGGAGATGCTGAAGAAGGCGATGGGTGGGGTGCTGTTCATCGATGAGGCTTATTACCTCTACAAACCGGAAAATGAACGCGACTATGGCGCCGAAGCCATCGAAATCCTGCTGCAGGTGATGGAGAGCAATCGCGACGATCTGGTGGTGATCTTCGCTGGCTACAAGGAGCGCATGGATATCTTCTATCAGTCCAACCCTGGCCTTTCTTCCCGCGTCGCCAATCATATTGATTTTCCCGATTATTCAGCCGCCGAACTGCTGGCGATCGCCCGGCTGATTCTGGCGGGCGAGAACTATCGCTTCAGTGAGGAAGCCCAGCTGGTGTTTGCCGATTACATTCACCGCCGCATGCAGTTGCCCTTCTTCGCCAATGCCCGCTCGATCCGCAACGCCATCGATCGGGCCCGGATGCGCCAGGCCAATCGCCTCTACAACCTCAGCGGCAGCACGGTCTCACGGCTGGAGCTGATGACCCTGGAGGCCGACGACATCACTGCCAGCCGGGTTTTCCAGGGGGAAGTGGAGGGACTCGATCCCAGCACGCCCCTGACGGCGAGCTGACGCCTCTGGCGCGGCGGCGCTGCGGCCCTGGGGTGTTGGTTCGACCGGCGTGGTCAGCGGCGTTTCCGTGAATCGATCTGGAGCAGATCCCGCACCTTCTGCACCTGACGGGAGAGATCGGGATCATTGCTGAGCCGCTTCTCCACCTGCTCCACGGCATACATCACGGTGGAGTGATCCTTGCCGCCGAAGGCCTCGCCGATCCGCGGCAGCGACAGCTTGGTGTTCTGGCGCATCAGATACATCCCCACCTGTCGTGACTGGCTGACGGCCCGCTTGCGGCTGGGCGAGAGCATCTCGTCGATGCGCACACCGAACACCTCCGCCACCTTCTCCAGCACTTGTTGCGGTGTCACCTCAACGTCGTTGCCGACCGGATCAAGCATTGGTGCCACTGATTCCACCGTCATCGGCAGGCCGGTGATCGAAGCGAAGGCCACAGCTCGGGTGAGAGCTCCCTCCAATTCGCGGATGTTGGAGGTGAAGCGGCCGGCGATGTAATGGATCAGCTCCCGCGGCAGGGACATCTGCTCCGTTTCCGCCTTCTTGTGCAGGATGGCCATCCGCGTTTCGAGATCGGGTGCCTGGATGTCGGCGATCAGACCCATCGAGAAGCGGGAGATCAACCGTTCCTGCAGCCTTGAGATCTGACTGGGGGGACGATCGCTGGCGATCACAATCTGACGGCCGGCCTCATGCAGGGCATTGAAGGTATGGAAGAACTCTTCCTGGGTGTATTCCTTGCCCTCGATGAACTGGATGTCGTCCACCAAGATCAGGTCGGCGGCCCGATAGCGATCGCGGAACGACTGCATGGCGTCCTTGCGGATCGCCTGGATCAGGTCGTTGGTGAACGTTTCGGTGCTCACATAGAACACCCGTGCCTCTGGATCGATCTCCTGGCGGTAGTGGCCGATCGCCTGCATCAGGTGGGTTTTGCCGAGCCCGACCCCACCGCAGATGAACAGCGGATTGAATTCCCGGCCGGGGGCTTCAGCCACCGCCAGGGCCGCCGCATGGGCCATGCGGCTGTTGGCGCCGACCACGAAGCGGTTGAACACGTAGCGGGGGTTGAGGTTGAACACCACCCGCGGCGCCCGGCCGTTGCCGCTTTGCTGGCGGCGTGATCCGGGGGCGTCGTCGGCTTCGGCCGGGCTGCGCCCCTGGGGGATGGCCGGCTCGCCCAAAGGTCCCTGCCCGCTGCCGCCGGACGGGTCCTCGGCGACTTCCACCTCCACCCGCACGGCATGGCCGGTCAGCTCCGCTGCGACCGCCTCGATTTTGGTCAGGTAGTTCTTGCGCAGCCAGCCGCTGGCGAAACTATTGGGCGCCAGCACCCGCAACACGCCGTTCTCGAAGCTCAGGCAACTGGCCGGCCGAATCCAGGTCTCGAACGTCGGCTTGCTGAGATTGGCCTGGAGTGCCTGCTGAATCCGGTGCCAGAGCTCGTCCCCCTGCTGCACCGTCTGTCCTTGCGCCAGTGGCTGAATATACGCAGCTTCCGAGCGGCGCGAGGTCTTTAATGAAGCGCTTGCTTCTTTCCAGTCCCCCCAGCCCTGCGATGGCCCACCTCCCCCTGGTTTCTGCCCCCCAGCGCGCCGCCCGGCGTGGAGCCCGGCGGGGAACCTGGCTGTGCCTGGTCCTGGGCACGCTGCTGTCGGGCTGCAGCCTCTCCTCCTCCCTGCCTGGCCTGGGTCGGGCCCCCCAGCCGAGTCGGTTGCGGGAAACACCGGTGAGCCCGCTGCTGCCCAGCGGCGGCAACGTGATCGTCAAGGCGGTCGAGAAGACCGGACCCGCCGTGGTGCGGATTGACACGGTCAAGCGCCTGGTGAACCCGATGGGTGGCCTGTTCGGTCGTGGCCCGGCGATTCAGCAGCAGCAGGGTCAGGGATCTGGCTTCATCATTGCCGCCGATGGCGTCGTGCTCACCAATGCCCATGTGGTCGAAGGGGCCAATGAGGTGAGCGTCACCCTGCCGGATGGACGCAGCTTCATCGGCAAGGTGCTGGGAGCTGACCCGCTCACCGATGTGGCTGTGGTGAAGGTGGTGAGCTCCAATCTGCCGGTGGCGCCGCTGGGGGATTCGGCCAAGGTGCGGCCGGGGGAATGGGCGATCGCCATCGGCAATCCCCTCGGCCTCGACAACACGGTCACCGCCGGGATCATCAGCGCCATCCAGCGCACCAATGCGGTGGGTGAGGGCCAGCGGGTGCCCTACCTGCAGACCGACGCCGCCGTCAATCCGGGCAACAGCGGCGGACCGTTGATCAATGATCGCGGCCAGGTGATCGGCATCAACACCGCCATCCGCCAGGCGCCAGGTGCTGGTCTCAGCTTTGCGATCCCGATCAACACCGCCCGGCAGATCGCCGAGCAGATCCTGGCGCGGGGTTACGCGAGCCACCCGTACATCGGGGTGCGGCTGCAGGCCCTCACGCCTCAGCTGGCCCGCGAGATCAATGCCACCACCAATGCCTGCCGACTGCCGGAGGTGAATGGCGTCGTGGTGGTGGATGTGATGCCGAACAGCCCCGCCGAGCAGGGTGGACTCAAGCCCTGCGACCTGATCGAGAAGGTGGCCGGCAACACGGTGCGCAATCCCTCGGAGGTGCAGCTCGATGTCGATCGCGGCCAGGTGAACCGGCCTCTGGAGCTGACCGTGCGCCGCGACGGCACCCTGGCGACTCTGACCGTGCGGCCGGCGGAACTGCCTCAAAAAAATTGATCCCCCCCCAAAGGCGGCCGTCGCGATCGGGCCACGGCGACCACCGCCAGAGCCACTTCCAGATCCACGGCTGCGATGACCGGCACCGCCGTGATGGCCAGCTGGTGGTGATGGCCCGCTGGCCCGCCCCAGGGCGCTGCAAGCGCCGTCTTGCGGTCAGCAGCGGGGCACGGCGGGCGGCCGCGATTCAGGCCCGGCTCAGCGCCCATGTGCTGCAGGTGGCCCAGGCCGCTGCCGCCTGCCACGGCCAGGAGCTGGTGCTGGCTGTGAGTGGTCTCGCCGGCCGGGCCGCCCGGCGCTGGGGGCAGGCGCTGGGGGCGGAGCGCACCGTGTTGCAGGGGCAGGGCAGCCTGGGGGCCCGGCTGCAACGCCAGTTGCTCCGGGCCCGGCGCGACGGGGCCCGGCGGGTGGTGCTGATCGGCAGTGACCTGCCGGATCTCTGCAGCCACGACCTGATCACGGCCTTCCGGTTGTTGGAACACAATCCGCTGGTGCTGGGGCCGGCCTGCGATGGCGGCTACTGGCTGATCGGCCTCGGCGGTGACTGGCCGCCCCTGTTCGCCGGCGACGGCCAGGCGATCCCCTGGGGTGGGGATCAGGTGTTGGAGGCAACCCTGGCGGCCGCTGCGGCCCTGGGGTTGGAGCCCCAGCTGCTGCCGCCACGGGCCGATCTGGATCGGGGTGTGGATCTGCGGCGCTGGCGTTGAAGCGTGAGCGTCAACCCTGCCCCTGAAGCCAGCACGGCGAGGCCCGTCATGCCTGCTGCCCCGGTGGTTTCTGCGGCGGCTGCCCCGGTGGTTGCCACGCCGCTGGCCAGGTCCTCGCCTGGAGTTGCTTCCCCGGGGGCAGCCGTTCTGGCACCCCTGGATGTGGTCATTGCCGTTCGCAACGAGGCCCGAGGCCTGCCGCCACTGCTGGCCGATCTGGCCCGGGCGCCCAGCGGCCTGGTGCGGGATGTGCTGGTGATCGACGGCGGCAGCAGCGATGGCAGCCTGCGGCTGGCCCGGCTGGCCGGGGCCAGGGTGCAATCGGCTGAAGCCGGGCGGGGCCGGCAGCTGGTTCAGGGGGTCGCCGCCAGTGGCGCCCCCTGGTTGCTGCTGCTGCATGGCGATGCCCGTTTGCCGCCCCATTGGCCCGCGCTGGTGGCCGCAGCGATCGCCGCCGGAGCGGCCACGGCCTGGGCCTTCCATCTGGCCATCGCCGCCAGCGATCCGCGGCTGCAGCTGGTGGCCTGGGCTGCCAACGGCCGCAGCCGCTGGCGCCAGCGGCCCTATGGCGATCAGGGCCTGCTGCTGGCCCGCAGCCTCTACGCCGCCGCTGGCGGCCTCGCCCCCCTGCCGTTGATGGAAGATCTGGAGTTTGTGTTGCGGCTGCGGTGCCATGGCCCGATCCGGCTGCTGGACGGGGCCCTGAGTGTCGATGGCCGGCGCTGGCAGCGCCTGGGGATCTGGCGCACCACCTGGAGCAACGCCCGTCTACGCCGCCGCTGGCGCCGCGGCGTTGATCCGACCCTGTTGGCGGCCGAGTACTACGGCCAGTGACCAGCCCGCCCGTCTTCAGGGGGCGTACCAGAAGGCACAGCGACGCTGCCGTGGCTCCAGTTGCCAGCCCTGGGCTTCGTAGAACCCCACCACTTCGGGATCGGCAAACAGGCTGACCCGATCCACCCCCATCGCCCGCAGCTGCTCGAGCACGTAGTGCATCATCTGTTTGCCCAGGCCGGCGCCCTGGTACAGGGGGTGAACCGCCAGGTCCCAGACGGTGGCATCCACCACCCCGTCGCCGGTGCAGCGAGCGAAGCCGACCAGCCGCGGCACCCGCTCGTCGTGGCGCCAGAGACCTACCTGCAACAGGCTGTGCTGCAGGGCCTTGCGGACCCGCCGGAGCGGACGGCGACTCCAGCCGACCGCATCACAGAGGGCCTCGAGTTCGATCAGATCGATCTCGCGCTCCAGGCTCAACACCAGGCTGAGTTCGGGCCTGGGTGTGGGGCAGAGCCGATGGGCCTCGCCATAGAGCTGGAGCAGCAAGTCGGGGTTGTGCCGGCTCGGGGTCTGCGTCACGGGGAATGGCGCTGGGGACACGTCGTCGAATAAGCAGTCTGACGATCCTGCCGGAAAGGGACGGATCTGGAGCAGCGTGAACCGGTGCGGCGTGAGCGGCGCTCCCTGAACCGGAGCTCAGGAAACCGGAGTTCCGGAAACCCATGGTTCCGGAAACCGTGGTTCCGCAACCCGTGGCAACGTGCCATGGCTCAGGTCCGCTTGTCCGCCCATGCCGCACCGACAGGCCCACTGTCTTCGTCTCTCTGTCTTCGTCTCTCTGCCTTCGTCTCCCTTTCTTCGTCCCCCGTAGCGTTCCCAGCCGCGAGTCGCCCCCGCCTGATGGTCAGCATCGCCGCCAGCCCACTCCCGGACGGTCCTGGAGCCAGCAGCGCCAATCTCCTGAGCAGTTCCCCCCAGGCTGGCGGTGTTCAGGTGGAAGGCGCCCCGGGCAGCAGCCCGCCGAACCGTTGCCCTGATCCTGGCGAGCTGCTGCTTGTGGCCGTGCATGGCTGGCTGCTGTCCGGGCGGCTCTGGGCGCCGTTGGCGGCCGAACTGGCGCCGCGGTTTCAGCTTTGGTGCCCGGATCTGCCCGGTTTCGGTCAGCGGCCCAGGCCCAGGGGACTGCAGAGCAGCCTGGCCAGCTACGGCCGCTGGCTGGCGGCGGCGGTGCAGGAGCAGGCCGCCGGCCGGCCGGTGGTGCTGATCAGCCATTCGCTCGGCGGCAGCATTGCTCTCCATAGCGCCGACCACCTCGGCAGCCAGCTGCAGGGCTTGGTGCAGATCGCCGCCGGTGGAGGCGTCTTTCAGCCCAGGCCGTTCGCCCTGCTCCGGCGCGCTGGTGCCACCTTCGTGCAATGGCGCCCCCGCTGGCTGGCGGAGCTGCCGGGTACGGAGGCGATCCGCTCGTCGCTGCGGGCCGAAGCACGCGCCGCCCAGGGCCTGCTGGCCTGCAGCACCAATCGCGGCGCGGTGCGCCAGCTGCCGCTGCTCACCAGCCAGTTGACCGTGCCCAGCCTCTGGATCAGCGGCAGCCGTGATCGGGTGATGGAGCCTCGCTACGTGCGCCATCTGGCCAGCTTCACGCCGCGGCACCAGCTGGCCCTGCTCGAAGGGGCCGGCCATCTGCCGATGCAGCAGCAGCCCCGGGACCTGGCCCGGCTGATCGAAACCTGGCTGCAGGCGGAGGTTGCCGCGCAACGGATGCTTCCCGGGCGCGACAGCGGCTGATCCGGCTGATGGGGCCGGAGCCTGGGGCCGCCATCCGGATCACCCTGCCAGCGGTAGCGATGGCGGAGCGGCGAACGCAGACCCCACAGCGTGATCCAGCGGCTCTGGACGCGCAAGATCAGCTCCTGGCTCAGAGCGTGGCCAGCCCCTTCTCCTGCAGATCGGCCAGCTCCGCATAGAGGCCACCGGCAGCCCGCAATTGGCGATGGGTGCCCTGTTCGATCAGGCGCCCGCGCCGCAGCACCAGGATGCGATCGGCCGCCTCCACGGTGGCCAGACGATGGGCAATCACCACAGCGGTGCGCTGGTGCAGCAGCCGATCGAGATCGCGCTGCAGGGTGGCCTCGGTGGAGGGATCCAGAAAGGCGGTGGCCTCATCCATCACCAGCACCGAGGGATCGCGGATCGCCACCCGCGCCACCGCCAGCAGCTGCCGTTCACCGGAGGAGAGATTGCCGCCGCGCTCCCGCAGCTGGCTGTCGAGGCCGGCATCGAGGCGCTGCAGCAGCGGATCGAGACCCAGGTCGTGGCAGAGCTGCGCCAGCTCCGGATCACTGATCTCGGCATCGAGGCGCAGGTTGTCGGCCACGTTGCCGCTGAATAGGAAGGTGTCCTGCAGCACCACCCCCAGCCGTTGGCGCAGCGTGGCGATCGGCAGTTCGCGGATGTCGATGCCATCGAGCAGGATCCGGCCCTGCTGGGGTTCATAGAGGCGGCACAGCAGCCGGATCACGGTGGTCTTGCCGGAGCCGGTGGGACCGACCAGGGCGACGTGCTCCCCCGGCGCGATCTGGAAGGACAGATCTTCGAGAATCGGATCGTCGCTGCGATAGGCAAAGCTGACGTTTTCGAAGCTGATGGCGCCGGGGCTGCGGCGCTGGTCGCCGCTCAGCAGAGCGGCCGGCGAACGGCGCTGGCGTGGCAGTTCCTGAATCTCGATCGGCTCCTCCAGCAGTTCGCCGATCCGCTCCACCGCCGTTAATCCCCCCTGGATCTGGGTGAAGCGTTCGGCCAACTGTCGCAGCGGATCGAACAGGCGCTGCGAAAACAGAATGAAGGTGGTGAGGGTGCCCAGGTCCATCAGCCGGTTGGTCACCATCCAGCCGCCCAGGGCCAGCACCACGGCGATCGCAGCCAGGGCCACCCACTCGATGAAGGCGGAGATGGCGCTGTCGAACAGGATCGTGCCGGTGACCGCCTGGCGGTAGACATCATTGGTGCGGGCAAAGCGGGCACTGTTGATGGACTCGCGCCGAAACATCTGCACCACCTCCAGGCCTTGGAGGTTTTCCTGCAAATCCGCATTCAGCTGACCCAGTTCTTCGCGTACCCGGTAGTTGGCCACCCGATAGCGTTTCTGCAGCCAGAGGATGCCCCAGGTGACCGGCACCTGGGTGAGCAGTAACAGCAGCCCCAGACGCCATTCGATGCTGATCATGGTGATGGCGATCACCAGCAACGACACCAGATCGGCCAGCACTCCCACCGCGCCGCTGCCGAACACTTCGGCCAGGGCCTCGACATCGCTGGTCAGGCGGGTCAGCAGCTTGCCGACAGGGGTGCGGTCGTGGAAACGCAGCGACAGCTCCATCGCATGGCGGAACAGATCGGTGCGGATGCGGGCCGTGAGCCGCTGGCCCACCACCTGCACGTTGTAGATCTGGGTGCCCTGCAGGGCCAGGCGCACCAGCACCGCCAGCAGCAGCAGGCCAACGAGCAGCTTGAGCGCCGCCGCGGGCGCCATGCCCTGGAGCCAGGGCAACACCGAAGGCTCACGGCGCAGCACCGAAATCGCCTGCCCCACCAGCACCGGCTGGATGGCGCCGGCAAAGGCCAGGGGCACCAGTAGCAACAGGGAGAGCAGCAGGCGGCGGCGATCGCGGCCCAGATAGGGCCAAAGACGCCGCAGCCGGATGCGATCGAGCGAAGCCATCAGGAAGGCCGCCCCGCCGAGGCGGCCCCAATCCCGCTCACGGCCCTGGCCTCGCCCACGGCACCAATGCGCTCGACGATCGCCTGCAGCCGGCCGCCATCGATGCGCAGGGCCAGTGGATGGCCGATCAGGCGGGCGGTGCTGTGGAACAGATCTTCAATGGCGATCAGGCCGTTGTCCCGCAGGG
>CAIZOZ010000208.1 GCA_903934745.1 uncultured cyanobacterium | reverse complement strand
CACCGTGCTCAGCGGCCTGATCAAACGCGGCTGCGACGGCATCAGCACGGTGCAGATCGCCGCGGCCGCCGACCTGGGACTTTGAGCGACCTCCGCGGCAACGCCATGGGCAGCATGCGTCGGGCCCTGCGCCGCAGCCGCCGGCCCGCCGCGCCGCCGGCCCTGCTCAGCACCCCAAAACCGAGCCTCACCTACCGGCTGATCAGCTACCTACTGGTGTTTCCGATTTACCGGCTGCTGTTTCGCGGCCGCACCGCCGGCAATGGCAACGTGCCGGTAGAGGGAGCGCTGGTGGTGGTGGCCAACCACGGCTCCCATCTGGATCCGCCACTGCTGGGCCATGCCCTGGGCCGGCCGGTGGCCTTCATGGCGAAGGCGGAGTTGTTCAAGGTGCCCCTGCTAGGGCCGATCATCCGCGCCTGTGGGGCCTACCCGGTGTCCCGCGGCGCCAGCGACCGTGAAGCGATCCGCGTCGCCACCGACCGCCTGCAACAGGGCTGGGCCACCGGCGTGTTCATCGACGGCAGCCGCCAGGCCGATGGGCGCGTCAACAATCCCCAGGCCGGCGCCGCCCTGCTGGCGGCCCGCGCCGGGGTGCCCCTGCTGCCAGTGGCGATCATCAATAGCCATCGGGCCTTCGGGCCAGGCCAGGCTGCGCCGCGGCTGGTGCCGATCCACATCCGGATCGGCACGCCCGTGCCCCCTCCGGCCTCCAGACGGCGAGCCGATCTCGATCTGGCGACAGCGGCCGTGCAGGAGCAGATCAACCGGATGCTCGACGAGGGCCTGATCAGCGCAGGCCAGCTCGCCCCAGCCAGGGAACAAGCTGTCCTTCCGCCCAGTCCCGCAGATCCCGACCACTGATCACCCAGATGATGGCCCGCAGGCCGTCCTGCCAGAGTCGGCGGCGGCGCTCCTTGATGCAGAGATGGCCGCAGGGCACCGACACCGGCGTCAGATGGATGCCGCGACTGCCGGCCACAATCTGGCCCACCAGCAGGGCCCGTTCCATGTGATCACTGCTGGTGACGAGCAGGGCATGGCGGATGCGGGCCCGGCGCAGATCGTCCACCAGGGAGGTGAAGTTGCTGACGGTGTCCGAGGCGCGGTAATCGAGGTGCACCTGATCCGACGGCAAGCCTTCCCGCTGCTCAAACAACCAGTGGGCGTACTCGGGATTGGTGCCGCCGCTCACCACCACCGGCAGCCCCTGACGGCGGGCCAGGCGGGCGGCAGCCTTCTCGCGATCAACATCGCCACCCAGCACCAGGATCAGCTGCGGCGGTGGCGGCGAGGGCAGCCACCAGCCCCGCGACATCCACACCAACGTCAGCCCCAGGCTGCCCGCCAGCAGCAGCCGCCAGGACAGCCGGCGGCGCCTGGGTGGCCGCTGGCGACCGTGGCCCCTGGCTGAGACAACATCCGGCAGCGCCAGCGGCAAGGGCGACGGACGGCGGCGTCCCCGCGGCGGCGGCGAAGGGCGACGGCGGGGCTGGGCGGCGCGACCCATCAGCCCCCCTGCACCGGACTGGTGGGATACAGCGGCAAGACCGTCGCCCAGGGGGCCTCGCAGGCCGCCGCCTCCCGAGCCCGACTGACGGCCACCAGCTCGGCCACATCGTCAGGCAGCAGGGGAACGGCGGGATGGCTGGGCTCTGCAAACAGCTGCTCGGCCCCATAGAGCCGTGGTGCGCTGAGTTCGGCGACGCCACCGGCCACAGCGAGGTCGGCCCGGTACAGGCCAGCCACCAGACCCCGCCGCGGCAGCTCCTTCACCAGCCAGAACGGCTGGTCGCGCGCCGCCGTCGCTGCGGCCAGGAGGCGACGGGCGATCAGTTGAAAACTGCTGACCCCATCAAGGGGCAAGCCGAGCTGCTGGGCGAGGGTGCGGGCCAGCACCACGGTGAGCCGGGTGCCGGTGAAACCACCCGGCCCGGTCGCCACCGCCAGACGGCCCAGCTGGGGCCAT
>CAIZOZ010000207.1 GCA_903934745.1 uncultured cyanobacterium | reverse complement strand
GGGACCAGCTGCAGGGGCTCGACACGCTCACCGCCGATCAGAAAATGAGCGTGGGTGACAGCTCGATCAGCCGCGATGTGATCGCCCTGGCGGCCGATGGCCGGGTGGCGGCGGTGCAGCTGTTCCAGATGCGGGCCGGCAAGCTGGTGGGGCGCCTGGGCTTCACCGCCGATGCGATGCCGCTGCGGGCAGCCAACCCCGAGGGGCCCAGCAGCGTCGCTGCCAGCGGCACTGAGGCCGCGGCTGAGACTGGCACTGAGACTGGCGCTGCCATTGGCAGCGCGGCTGTCGATCCGGCCCTTGATCCCGGCCGCATCCTGCAGCGGGTCGTGGAGGAGCACTACAGCCAGGTGGAGCCGGTGGAAATCCCGCCCGAACTGCTGCTGCAGCATCCCCTGCCCCAGCAAGCGCTGATTGAGGAGTGGCTGAGCGAGCGGCGCGGCCGGCGGGTGCGGCTGGCCGTGCCCCAGCGTCAGCAGAAGGCGGAGCTGATCGAGCTGGTGGTGCGCAATGCCACCTACGAACTGGAGCGGGCCCAGCGCGGGGCCGAGCAGCAGCTGCTGGCCACCGAGGATCTGGCCCAGTTACTGGATCTGGTGACCCCACCGCGGCGCATTGAAGGCTTTGACATCAGCCACATTCAGGGCAGTGACGCCGTGGCCTCCCAGGTGGTGTTCATCGATGGCCTGCCCGCCAAGCAGCACTACCGCAAGTACAAGATCCGCAGCAGCAGCATCGTCGCCGGCCACTCCGACGACTTCATGGCCATGGCCGAGATCATGCGCCGCCGTTTTCGCCGCTGGTCCCAGGCCAAGGCCGAGGGGGGAAATCTGGCCGACCTGCGCCGCCTCGCCGGTACCGCCCTGCACACCGGTGGCCTCAACGACTGGCCGGATGTGGTGATGATCGACGGCGGCAAGGGGCAACTTTCGGCCGTGATGGAAGCCCTGCGGGAGCTCAATCTGCATGAAGATCTGGTGGTGTGTTCGCTCGCCAAGCAGCGCGAAGAGGTGTTCGTGCCCGGTGCCAGGCAGCCCCTGGACAGCGAACCTGACCAACTCGGTGTGGCCCTGCTGCGCCGCCTGCGCGATGAGGCTCACCGCTTCGCCGTCAGCTTCCATCGGCAGCAGCGGGGCGAGCGCATGAAGCGCTCCCGGCTCAGCGATATCCCCGGCCTGGGTCCGAAACGGGTGCGGGATCTGCTCGCCCATTTCCGCTCGATCGACGCCATTCAGCTGGCCAGCCCCGAGGCGATCGCCCAGGCCCCAGGCCTGGGACCAGCCCTGGCTCGGCAGGTGTGGGAGTACTTTCACCCCCAGGATTCGGACTCTGACTACGGAGCTGGGGTGACCGCCCTTCCGGACCACGAGCTGCAAGGCAGCGAACTCCAAGGGAGCGAACTCCAAGGGAGCGAACTCCAGGAGAGCGAACTCCAGGAGAGCACGACTTGAGCGCCCTGACCTGGCTCCTGGCTCTGGGTATGGCGCTCGGCCCGTCTCCGGATCCCGCTCTGCCCCAGGCTCTGGGCCGCTTGCTACTGCCCATGCTGCCTCTCGGTTGGCTTCCCCTGGTCGGCGGCCTCCAGGCGCGAGCGCTCCTGCGGTGCTGCCCTGGCCAGTCCCTGCTGACCGGTGGCCACGTCCGGCCAGGGGACCGCTCTGGCTGGGTGCGATCCCGCCTGCGGCTCGCTGCCCTGCCCAGGGCCCTGCTAGTGGTTTTGTTATTGGTGCTGCCCTGCACCGTCGCGGCTGCTGCGGCCGAGGCTGCGCCCGGTGTCTGCGTCGGCCAGGTCTGCGGCGATGAGTTCCGCCGCAGCGGCCAGCATCCCTGGCAGTTACGGCTGCGGCTCAGTGATCAGCGGGGCCACCGCGAGCGGATCACCGTCGACTGTCGCGACGGCAGGATCAGCCCCGGCAGTGGGCCGGTGGAACGGGGCTTCGGGGCCGCGGTGGCCCGCAGGGCCTGCCGGCTGGCGGACCAGCAGCTGGGCTGAAGCTCTGGGCTGGCGCCGTGATTGAGCCTGAGCCCGGCAGGGCCCACGGGCCCCTGGCCCACGGGCCCCTGCTCCAAGTGGACACCTATCCCCTTATCCGGTTTTCTTGGGCACCCCGCCGCCGGTTGGTGATCAGCGCGATCGCCCTTGGCTCGCGAGGCCGTTGATCACTCAGGCCTTTTGGTGAGCCAGGCCTTTTGGTGAGCCAGGCAATCTGGTGAGTCAGTCCATGGGGAGCGGCATCGTTTTGACTGGCAGCGGACTCGCCTGCCTTTCCCGCGCCTGCCCCTCCATGCCTGCCGTTCCGCTTCTGGCCTTCAGCTGGCCCCCGGAGGCCTACCTCTGGTTCAAGACCCTCCACATCGTCGGCGTCGTGGTCTGGTTTGCCGGCCTCTTTTATCTGGTGCGGTTGTTCATCTATCACCGCGAAGCTGAGGAGCTCGATGCTCCGCTGCGCGAGGCTTTTCAGGACCAATACGGGCTGATGGAGCGCCGGTTGGCCAACATCATCACCACCCCCGGCATGGTGGTGGCTGTGGTGTGTGCGGTTGGCCTGCTGAGCGTCAACCCGGCCTGGCTGCATCAGGGCTGGATGCACGCCAAGTTGGCCTTCGTAGTGGCTCTGCTCGCCTATCACGCCTTTTGTTATCGGCTGATGGGCCAGCTGCAGCATGGTGTCTGCCTGTGGAGCCCGAAACAGCTGCGGGCCCTCAATGAGCTGCCCACCCTGCTGCTGGTCATCGTGGTGATGCTGGTGGTGTTCAAGAACCAGTTCCCCACCGGCGCTGCCACCTGGTTCATCGTGGCCCTGGTGCTATTGATGGCGGCCTCGATCCAGTTCTATGCCCGCTGGCGGCGGCTGCGAGCGGAGCGGCTGGCTGCTGAGCAGCTGGCTGCCGAGCAGCTGGCGGCGGCTGGAGGCGATGGTGCTGCGGCCTGAAGTCCTGGTCCATCCGCTCACGGCTGTCCTGCGCCAGGTGGAGGCCAGGAGCTGTCCCCGTCGCTTCAACTTCCACTGCCACACCCGCTGCAGTGACGGCAGCCTCCGCCCCGCTGAGCTGGCCGCCCAGGCCGTGGCGCTCGGTCTGGAACACCTCGCCGTCACCGATCACCACAGCGTGACGGCCCATGGGCCGCTGCTGCTTGCCTTCGCCCAGCTGGCCGCGAGCGGTGAGCGCGTGCCGCAGCTATGGCGCGGGCTTGAAATCAGTGCCCTGCTGGATGGTTGTCTGGTGCATGTGCTCGCCCTGGGCTGCAGCCAAAACCTCCAACCCCTGGCGCCCTATCTGCAGGGGGTGTCGGCCGTGGGCCCGGCCCTGCGGGCCGAAGCTGTGGTGGCGGCGATCCATGCCGCCGGTGGCCTGGCCCTGCTCGCCCACCCCGCCCGCTATCGCCTGCCGCATCGGCGCCTGATCGCCGCGGCAGCGGCCCTGGGTTTTGACGGCGGTGAAGCCTGGTACGACTACGAGCAGAAGCCGCAGTGGGCGCCGAGCGCCCTGGTGTGCGAGGCGATTGCCGCCGATCTGGACAAACGTGGCCTTTTGCAGAGTTGTGGCACCGATACCCATGGACTGGTCCTCAGCGGCCGCTAGGGTTTGCTGACGCATTCCTTGCCGCCGATGGGTCTGTTCGATCGCCTGCTGGGTTCCCGTTCACCGTCCGTGAAGATTTCCGGACAAGCCGCTGCTCCCAAGCCGAAGCAGGATGAGGAGACCTTCTTCCTCGATGCCGACGCTGCCAGCAGCCTCGGCGATGTCAACTTCATGCGGCGCCCGAACACGATCCGCCGCACCTTCCCCGGCAATGCCGACAGCCCGGGCAACAAGGAAATGGTGGCTGAAGTCGCCTCCATGGAGGCCAAGCTGGAGCGGATGACGCCTGGCCTGGCCGGCATCAATCCCGACACCAACGTCAAGGTGGATCTCACCGGTGGCGTGCCCAAGCCGGTCAAGAAAACCTTCGCTCAGACGATGACCAAGGCTGAGCTGGAGCAGCGCAAGCGCGGTGCAGCCGTGGCTGTCAACCTCCCGGGACCAGCCCCCCGCAAAGCCGAATCCGGCGATCAGACCAACGACCAACCCAGAATCACCCAGCAGCAGGGCGGCAAACCGGGTGACGTCGATCCCTTCAAGTCGATGGCCAGGGATCTGAACCTCTGACGTCAGGTTTCGATCAGGGCCTCGCTGTCGAGCACGAGCTGGCCCAGACGCTCGATTTCGGTGGCCTCGGCTCCCT
>CAIZOZ010000206.1 GCA_903934745.1 uncultured cyanobacterium | reverse complement strand
ACGACCTGGACCAACATCTATGCCCGGCGCATGAAAGTGATTCTGGCGGCGGTGGATCGCGCCAAGACGCCGGTGCAACTGCTCGAGGCCATCACCGCTCCCTGGGCCACCCAGCCTGGATGCCGGGGGCGGCAACTGCAGGTTCAGCAGACCGCCGCCATCCTGCGTTGGGGAGTCGATACCGGACGGCTACCAGCTGAGTGGGCACCACCGCTGGATCTCAGTCCCTACGTGGGACGGAGGAGGGAATCTGCGGCGATCACGACGCCACTGACGGTGAGTGAGATTCTGGCGCTGGTGGAGGCGATCCCTGATCCGAAGTGGCGCTACGCCTTTCAGCTTCTGGCGGCCTACGGCTTGCGGCCGGAGGAACTGCAACACCTTGAGCTCCGCAACGGACGTCTCTGGTGCAGCTACTGCAAGGTCTCCAGCCGGGGAAAGACGGAGCCCCGTCCGCTGCGTTTGCTCCCCTGTGATTCATGGGCTGTTGCCTGGAACCTCGAACCGATCTACCGGGCCGATCGGCTACCCCCCATGAAGCCCGGACTTGGGGCTGATGCCATGGGCCTCTACATGCGACGGCGTGATCTCTGGAGCGAGTTGCGGTGCCGTTATGAGGAGCAGGGCGAGAAGCTGGTGCTCTACTCCTGCCGCCATGCCTACGCCCACCGCGCCCATACCCTCTGCCCGATGCTGCCCACCAAATTCGTGGCGGCGGCCATGGGCCACAGCCTGGAAACCCACCTCGCCGCCTACAGCCGCTGGATCGGCGACGACGAGGTGGATGCCGCCTTTGAGCGGGCGTCGCAGCGGATGGAGCAGCTGCAGGCTCCATGACCCTCCTGGTCCTGGAGCCAAGTGACACCACGCTGGGCTCGAGATGTCCGATAGGGCAGCTGGATTAACGCTGAAAGACCACCAGGTCGCATGGGGCAGGTAGCCAGCCACGGCACAGCCTCTGATCAGACCTGTACAGAGACCTGAAACACGACCTATCATGGGGTCCTGAGCTTGGTTGTCGGCTTACATGGCGCATCGTGTCCTGGCTGAGATCGCTGTCAGCATCTCGGAGCACAAGAAAAATCCGATGGCCACCGTGGCTGCCGGGGATGGGTTGGCCGTGGCCGTGCTGAACCGCAACGAGCCCGCCTTTTATTGCGTGCCAGCCAGGGCCTATGAGGAGCTGATGGATCTTGTCGAAGATCTGGAGCTCGGCCGCATCGCCGACGCCCGATTGACCGATGGCCAGGAGCCTGTGCGGGTCAACCTGGATGAGCTTTGAGCTGGCTTTTCACCCCGAAGCTCTGCGGGAATGGCACAGGCTGGACTCCAGTATCCGCAATCAGTTCAAAAAGAAGCTTGCTGAACGGCTGCTTGAACCGCACATCCTCTCCAGCCGTCTGCGAGGCTCACGTGATCGCTACAAGATCAAGCTCCGCGCTGCTGGTTTCCGGCTTGTGTATGAGGTGCGGGATCAAGAATTGCTCGTCCTTGTGATTGCGGTCGGAAAGCGTGATCGCAATGCGGTCTATCACCAGTCTGATCGCCGCTGAACTCCATTGGTACTCAGTCCGTCTGTTGACGCTGCAGCTGATCGGCGGAGGATTGCAACCCGCCCAGGATCGTGGCAGTCAGCTGTTCCGGGAATCCGGGCGGCAGCTCCGCCTGCACCGACGTGATCACTCCAGGGGTGCGGTTCACCAGCTCCGACACCAGGGTGTCAGCCTCGACGCCGAGGCCCATGCGGTTGGCGGTGCTGATCAGGTGGCGGCGCTGCACCTGCAGCGGCTTGCTGGTGCGGCTCTTGT
>CAIZOZ010000205.1 GCA_903934745.1 uncultured cyanobacterium | reverse complement strand
GGCCTGGCGCACCAGGTTGTGCACCGCCGGCAGGGTGCCGAGCTGCCAGCCCAGGGCCAGCCGCCAGCTGCTGTCGTTGACCTTGCCCTCAGGTGGGAGCGGCAGCATGTCGCCCAGCCAGAGCCGGGCCTGGGCGGCGAGGTAGGCCTCAGCGCTGGCGGCATGTTCCGGGTCAAGCTGCTCCAGCGCCTCGAGGCCTGGCAGCGGCAAGGCGAACAGGCCGCCGTTGTCGGGGTCGCCGAAGCCGGTGTGACCGGTGAAGAACTCCTCCGGGCTGAGGCGCTCTTCCTCGATCAGGGATAGCGATTCGAAGCGACTGGCAAAGATCTGCCCCGCATAGCTGCGCATCGCCTCAGACGATTCAGGGCCGCCCAGGGTGGCGGAGGTGCCGACACACACCAACTCTTCACCGGGGCATTGCAGCCGATCGCGCAGGCGGCGGATCAGGCAGGCCAGGTCGGTGCCCTGGGCGCCATCAAAAGTGTGGAACTCATCCACCACCAGATAGCGCAACACGCTGGTGCCATCGGCAAGGCGGCTGTTGTGCGCCCAGAGGCCCTGCACCTGGGGCTGCATCAGCAGATAATCCAGTTGCTTGTAGTTGGTGAGCAGGATGTCGGGCGGGGCCTTCTGCAGGGCGTCCTTGTCGGTGATCACGCTGGTGGCCGTCATCGCGGCCGTTTTCGAATCGTCTTCGGCGCCGATGTAGAGGCCAGCGCGCAAGCCCGCCAGGGCGGGAATGGCGTGAATCAGATCAGCGATGCGCCGGGCCTGGTCGGTGGCCAGAGCGTTCATCGGATAGATCAGGATCGCCTTGATGCCGCGCCGGCCCTGGGCCAGCTGCAGGCGACAGTGCTCGAGAAGCGGCAGCAGGAAGCACTCGGTTTTACCCGAGCCGGTGCCGGTGGCCACCAGGGTGTTGAGGGGTGTACCAGGGGACAACCGATCGAAGGCCTTCTCCTGGTGCCGGTAGGGCGGGAAGGGCAAAGGGATCTGGGGAAACCAGTCGCGCCCGGTGCCCTGGTGAAAGGGCAGCGCCACCGACACGTAGGGCCCTTTGAACAGCTGCTCGCGCTCAGCCAGGAAGCGATCGATCAGCCCCGCGAAGCCCGGTGTGGTGGGGTGAAAGGCGGTGCGGATGGCATCGGCGGCCACCTGCTCCAGCTCGCTGGCGACGACGGAGGGGAGCAAGGGATGCGGCAGATCTGCTGGTTCAGCCTAGGCGAGATCTCAGTGCTGCCAATGGTTCTGATCCATGCATTCCACGCATACCCAGAGCCTGCTCGACAGCAGGTCCTCCTCCCATAATGGGAGGAGCCGCAACGCGACGTGCCCATCATCGCCAAGCGGACCTTGGTGCAGTTCTGGGAGTCGGGCCATGGTGATGCTGAGCAACCCCTCAAGACTTGGCACGCCCTGGCCAAGGCGTCCAGCTGGAGTCATCCAAAGGAGATCAAGGAAAAATTCTCAACTGTCAGTTTTCTTGCCAATAACAGGGTGGTGTTCAATATCAGTGGTAACAAGTATCGGCTTGTCGTCAAGGTTGAATACGAACTCAAGACGGTCTACATCCGCTTTATTGGCAGCCACGCCGAATACGACAAGATCGACGCCTCAATAGTCTGAGACACGCCATGCAACCCATCAAACCCATTCACAACGACG
>CAIZOZ010000204.1 GCA_903934745.1 uncultured cyanobacterium | reverse complement strand
CTGGGCCAGCTGGGCGCCGAGGGCTTCCCGTTGCTGGTGGGACCCTCGCGCAAGCGCTTCATTGGTGCCGTGCTCGATGAACCGCGGCCCAGGGCCAGGTTGTGGGGCACGGCGGCGGTGTGCGCCCAGGCGATTGGGGCCGGGGCCGCCATCCTGCGGGTGCACGATGTCGGGCCGATCGTGCAGGTGGCGCGCATGCTGGAGGCCGTACAAGGCGGCCTGCCAGGGTCGCCCTACTAGCCAGGGCGACTGAACAGCGCCCAAATCAGCCGCCCTGGCTCACCCCCTCGATGCGATCTTCGATCTCCTGATAGATCTCCTGCAACTGGGCGATGTTCTCGTCGCTGGTGTCCCAGTAGCCACGGCCATTGACTTCGAGCAGGGTGCTGACAATGCGGCGGAAGCTGTGGGGGTTGAGGTCCATCAGCCGCTTGCGCATCTCGGCGTCGTTGATGAAGGTTTCATTGGCCTCCTCGTAGACGAAGTTATCAACGGCACCGCTGGTGGCGCTCCAGCCCAAAGTGAAGTTGAGCCGTTTGGCCACCTCCCGCACACCCTCGTAGCCCGAATCCAACATGCCCTCGTACCACTTGGGATTGAGCAGCTTGGTGCGTGAATCGAGGCGGATCGTTTCGCTGAGTGAACGCACCTGGGCATTGGCTGTGGTGGTATCGGCGATGTAGCTGGTGGGTGCCTTGCCGTCGGCGCGCAGGCCGGCGATCAGCTTGGTGGGATCAGAATCAAAATAGTGGCTCACATCGGTGAGTGAGATCTCGGCCGAATCCAGATTCTGGAAGGTGACATCCGCGGTTTTCATTGCTGATTCGAACACTTCGCGCTTCTGGTTCATCTCGCCGGGATTATCGGCGTTGAAGGCAAAGGTTTTGCGCGAGAGATACATCTCCTGCAATTCGCCTTCCTCTTCCCAGGTGCTGTTCTCCACCGCCAGGTTCACATTCGACGAATAGCTGCCGCTGGCATTGGAGAACACGCGGGTGGCGGCCTCGCGCAGGGAGATACCCTGCTCCTTGGCCTGTTCCTGGCTGTGCTTGCGCACGAAGTTGAGCTCCAGCGGCTCCTCCGCCTCGGCGGCCATCTTCACCCCCTGATCAATCAAGCCCATCTGGTTGATGAACAGATCGCGGAAGACACCACTGCAATTGACCACCACATCGATTCGAGGCCGGCCCAGTTCTTCGAGACTGATCAGCTCCAGCTTGTTCACCCGTCCCAGCGAGTCGGCCACCGGGCGTACACCGATGAACCAGAGAATCTGGGCCAGCGATTCGCCGTAGGTCTTGATGTTGTCGGTGCCCCAGAGCACGCAGGCGATTGTTTCCGGCCAGGTGCCCTGCTCAGCCTTCTGGCGTTCGATCAGACGATCCACCACCACCTTGGCAGCGGCGATGGCGGCCCGGGTGGGGATCGACTGGGGATCAAGGGCATGGATGTTCTTGCCGCTCGGCAGCACACCGGGGTTGCGAATCGGATCACCCCCGGGGCCGGGCAGCACATATTCGCCATCGAGGGCCCGCAGCAGGCTGTCCATCTCCATGTCGGCGCAAATCTGCTCGAGACAGAAGCGCAGATAGGCAAAAGTCTTGTCCAGCTCCAGCTGGTCCACCTCGCCGAAACCAGCGTTGCGGCAGGCCGTGAGCCAGGGAGACGGCAACTTGAAGCCGAAGCGTTCGAGCAGCTCGAAGAACCAGCCGAAATTGCGGCGCAGGCTGACACGGCCATCACTGCCGGTGACCTCGCGCACCATCGCCGCCACCGCCGAGCGGCAGGTTTCGGTGATCAGCTGGTTGAGTTCCACATCGGCCAGCACCCCGGCATCGTTGGCCTTGTAGACCTCATCAATCGTGCGCCCGCGGCTTTCGGCCAGCAGCCCCGGCAGGGCGCGCAGGCCCTCCTCTTCCCGCTCCAGGGCACCGATGCTCACCAGGGTGGCAATCGCCTCCTCGGCGGTGGGAGGCTTGCCGATCGTGTGCAGGCCGCAGGGCAGCAGCCGGCTCTCAATCTCCATCAGCTGGCGATACACCGCTCCCACGACGCCATCGCGACCGTCCAGGTCCAACTCGGAGCCATCGACCTCCGGCAGGGTGACGTCCTTGTCGAGGTTGCACTGGCGCGCCGTTTCCACAATCGCGTTGACGATCTGCACACCGCGGGAGCTCTCCCGCAGCTGCTGGTAGCTGCCCACCAGCTCACCGAGCTCCTTGAGGCCTTTATAAAGGCCGGCGTTCTCGGCCGGGGGGGTGAGATAGCTGATCGTGGAGGCATAGCCGCGCCGCTTGGCGATGGTGGCCTCGGAAGGGTTGTTGGCGGCGTAGTAATAGAGATTCGGCAGAGCCCCGATCAGCGAATCGGGGTAGCAGGACTCGCTCATGCCCATCTGCTTGCCCGGCATGAACTCCAGCGAGCCATGGGTGCCGAAATGCAGCACGGCGTCGGCGCCCCATACCTTCTCGAGGTAGGTGTAGTAAGCGGCAAAGCCGTGATGGGGGCTGGCGCTGCGCGAATAGAGCAGCCGCATCGGATCGCCCTCATAGCCGAAGGTGGGCTGCACCCCCACAAACACATTGCCGAAATGACGGCCGTAGATCAGCAGATTGGTGCCGTCGGAGTTGAGATTGCCGGGGGGCTTGCCCCAGTTTTCTTCGAGGCGCTCCGAATAGGGCGTCAGCCGCTCGTATTCCTCAACGCTCATGCGGTGGGCGATCGCCAGTTCCGGCGCTCCGGCGAGAGCTTCGGGATCGTTGATCACCGCCTCCATCAGCGCCTTGGAGTCGCGGGGCAAGTTGGCCACGTTGTAGCCCTTGGCCTTCATCTCCTCCAGCACCCGATGAATCGAGCCGAACACATCCAGGTAGGCAGCCGTGCCGACATTGCCCTTGTCGGGAGGGAAGCTGAACACGGTGATCGCCAATTTCTTCTCGGCCCGGGGCTTGATCCGCAGTGAGGCCCAGCGGATCGAGCGCTCAGCGATCGCCTCGACCCGGTCCTGCAGGGTGTGGGCCTTGCCGGTGGCATCGTCGCGGCCGCTGAGCACGATCGGCTCAATGGCGCCATCCAGTTCGGGGATGGCGATCTGCAGGGCCACCTGCACCGGATGCAGGCCCAGATCGCTCTCCTCCCATTCCTGGGTGGTCTGGAACACCAGGGGCAACGCCACCATGTAGGGCCGGTTGAGGCGCTTGAGCGATTCAATCGCCTTGGGATGGTCCTGGCGGGCCGGACCACCCACCAGGGCAAAGCCGGTGAGGCTCACCACCCCGTCCACCAGGGGGATGTCCGGGTTGAGTGGGTCGTAGAAGAAGGCGTTGACCGGCTTGCTGAAATCAAGGCCGCCGCAGAACACCGGAATCACGGTGGCGCCGCGGTATTCCAGCTCCTGGATGATGGCGACGTAATGGGCGTCATCACCGGTGACGATGTGGCTGCGCTGCAGCACCAGACCGATCACCGGGCCCTTACGGGCCTTCTCACTGAGATCGCTGCGGCTGGCTGTCCAGTTGAGGTACTCCCTGAGGTCCTCGAACATGCCGGTGGCCATCGGGTGCCAGAGGCCCAGATCGGGGAAGACCACGGGCTCAGCAACGATGACCGCCGCCCGATCTGAGCCGCTGCGCGGGAACACGTACTTGTCGGCCAGCATCAACAGGAAGTTGCGCAGGTTGTCCGGCGTGCCCCCCAGCCAGTACTGGAAACTGAGCATGAACGAACGGGCATCCTGCGCCTTCTCCACCGGCAGGTACTTGAGCACCGTCGGCAGGGTGTTGAGCAGTTTGAGCATGGCGTCCTGGAAGCCCGCCGAACCGCTCTTCTCCTTGCGCTTCTTCATGAACTGGGCGATGGCGCTCTTGCTCTGCCCCAGCTGGGCCATCGAGAAGGTGCCCAGCTTGTTGAGCCGCATCACCTCCGGCATCGAGGGGAACACCACGGCCGCCTTGAGCCGGTCGCGGTGGGGCGCCACCGCCTCCACCACCTTCTGGGCCAGGTCCTCAATGAAGATCAGCGAGGCGATGAACACATCCGCCGCCGCCACATCGGCGCAGAAATCGGCGTAGTTCTGCGGATCGCGCAGTTCTTCGATCAGGTAGCCGCTCAGTTCGACCGCCAGGGGGCCGTTCTGGTCGTTGAGGCTGGTGGCCGCCGTGGTGAGCGCGTTCTGGTACTGGGGTTCGAGCACCACGTAGACGGCTTTCATCACCGCTCGGTCCTGGCGCTCGCTGGGGCCGGGGCTGACCCGGCGGCTGGCGGAACGGACCTGGGTGAACATGTGAAGGGATTGAGCAATGTGAAGGAGCCTACGGAGTGCGCTCCGTCTGTGCGAGAGGAGCGGGTAAGGCGTTACAGGACCGTCAGGGAGACGTCACCCGCTTGTGCCCCAGTCGAGCCAGCAGCGGCCCGGCCATCGCTGTGGTGAACAGGGCCATCAGCACTCCCAGGCTGAACCGCTCAGAACGGATCACCCCCAGCGACAGGCCGACGTTGACCACCACCTGCTCGGCGAGGCGGCGGGTTGTGCCCCAGCCCCACCAGGACCAGGAGCATCAGCAGGCTTGGTCCGAGCACAATCCCACTCCCCATCTCGCCCAGCACCCGGGGCTGGCCCAGGCGATCGGCCAGCTGACCAGGCTGATGAACAGGGCCACCGTTGGCTCCACCGCTGCCGTTCGCTTCGCCGCCGCTGGCCCCTCATAGGCTCGCCGCCTGACTGCTCCTGCCTGCCCCAACCCATGACGACCGCGCCTGCGCCCGCCACCAGTCCAGCCACTCCAGCCGCCGAGCCGGCTCCGATCCCTGTGGTCGTGGCCGGGGCCCTGGGGCGCATGGGGGCCGAGGTGGTGAAAGCGGTGCTCGCTGCTCCGGACACCACCCTGGTGGGGGCGATCGACACCACCGCCGGCAAGGAGGGTTGTGATCTCGGCCTGGAACTGGGCCTTGGCGAGCTGGAGCTGGCGATCACGGCCGATTTCGAAGGCAGCCTCTGTCAGGCCAGCCAGGCGGTGCGCCAGGCCGGCCCCGGTGGCGGGGCTGTGCTCGTGGATTTCACCCATCCCTCGGTGGTGTTTGAGCACACCCGCGCTGCGATCGCCTATGGCGTCCATCCGGTGATCGGCACCACGGGCCTGTCGCCGCAGCAACTGCAGGATCTGGCCAGCTTTGCCGCCAAGGCGTCGATCGGCGCCGCGGTGATTCCCAACTTCAGCGTCGGCATGGTGTTGCTGCAGCAGGCCGCCGCCGCCGCCGCCCGCTTCTACGACTACGCCGAACTCACCGAACTGCACCACAACCGCAAGGCCGATGCCCCCAGCGGCACCTGCATCAAGACGGCCGAATTGATCGAAGAGCTGGGCAAAAGCTTCAATCCGGCCCAGGTGGAGGAGCACGAAACCCTGGCGGGCTGCCGCGGTGGCCAGCGGGAGAGCGGCCTCAGGCTCCACTCGATCCGCTTGCCCGGGCTGGTGGCCCATCAGGAGGTGATGTTCGGCGCCGCCGGCGAGACCTACACCCTGCGCCACGACACGATCGAGCGCAGTGCATACATGCCCGGCGTGCTGCTCACGCTGCGACGGGTGCGGGCGCTGCAGGGGCTGGTCTATGGCCTGGAGCGCCTGTTGTGATCGGGGCCTGCCAGAGGCGATCCTGAAGCGATGCTGATTCCGGTCAAACCCAACGAGTTCAGCCGCCTGATTCCGGCGGTGGCGACAGGACCCCAGTTCAATGCCTGCAGCGGCAACCCGCGCAAATTGCTGCAGCGGGTGCTGATTTCGGTGATCGGCGGCGTGCTCACCCTGCTGGTGAGCCAGGCGTTGTCGATGAACAGCCAGTTCGCCCCGGTGATGCTGGTGGTGGGCGTGGTGTTTCTGCTCCACATCCTGTGGGGGCCGATCCTGGAGGCGGGCCAGAAGAATGCGGCCCTGCGTCGTTATCCGGCGGCGGCCATTTTCGAGGGCAGGGTGGCGGATCTGTTCACCCGGGAGGTGGTGGAAAATCGCCGTGAACAGGCCAACAATGACGGCCGCCTGGAGTTGGTGGAGAACCACCGCACCTGGCTATGTCTGGAGCTGGAGGATGAAGATGGCTACCTGGGCCAGGTGCGCTTCCCCCTGGACAAGAAAAAGCACGAGAAGATCCGCCGCGGCATGGTGATTCGCACCCTGGTGCTCAGTGAGCGCAAGGATTTCTCGCGCATCGGTGCCCTCACCGATGCCTGGTTGCCGCAACTGAAGCTCTGGGTGGGGGAGTACCCCTTCCTGCTGCGTCCGGCCTTTGAGGAGCTCTGCCTGCTGCGCCTGCGCTGAAGGCCTGAGGGTTTCGATCACCCCCCACCACCGCCAGCAACAGGTCGATGGTGGGGGCTAGTGCGGAGTCCGTAACCGTGAGCCGCGCGGTCGACTTCGAGGCCAAGCCTGTGGTGGCCAGGGGTTTGCTGCCAGAGCCGACGGATTTGGCGCCGTTCTTGCCAAATCCCGCAACATTGCGTTACAGTTCTGTCATACACCGCAAGGTTCACCATGGCTCAAGCCACTAGCACCGCTCCCGCACCCGGCACCATCCGCGGCGCCACCGTCACCACCGAAGACGGCGGCCGTCTCAATGCCTTCGCCACCGAGCCCCGCATGGAAGTTGTCAGTGCCGAGAGCGGCTGGGGCTTCCACGTGCGGGCTGAAAAGCTGAACGGCCGCATGGCGATGCTTGGTTTCATCGCCCTGCTCGCCACCGAGTTCGCCCTGGGTGGTGAAGCCTTCACCCGCGGTCTGCTCGGCATCGGCTGAATCTCCGCTCGGGACTGATCGTCCCCCCGTCAAAATCAGTGCCACCAGTCTTCAGCTGGACCTGATCACTTTCGCGCCGCAACAGATTCTGTTGCGGCGCTTTGTGTTTCCTGACCTTCCTCCCCTGCCTGTCCGTGCTTGCCGCCCCCTCCCCGTCCGCTGTTCGGACGCCCTCCGGTCGGCTGCTGGCCAGGGTGCTCGGTGCCGGTCCCACCGGAGCCCTGGCGGCTCTGGCCCTGGCGGAGGCCGGCTGGGCCGTCGAACTCTGCGATCCGCTCAGTGCCGAGGCCCTGAGCCAGCGGCGCCGGGCCTATGCCTTCAACCAGTCCAGCCGTGAGCTGCTGCAGCGGCTGGATCTGTGGTCGGCGATCGAGCCATCGCTGATTCCGTTCGATCAACTACAGCTCTGGGATCTGGGCGCCGAGCGGGCGGTTGTCTTTGGCCTGGACGATCTGGCGCCAGCTCAGGGCCGCTGCGGTGTAAGCGCCATCGGCTGGATCGGACGTCACGACCAGTTGATGGCGCTGCTGTTGGAGCGACTGGGGCAGCAGCAGGCCGTCAGCCTGCAGCTGGGGCGAACGCCAGCGCCGGCGCCGAACGCGGCCGAGCTGCCTCGCTTCGATCTGGTGATCGCCGCCGATGGCCCGGAGTCGGCGACCCGCCGCACTCTCGGGATCAGCTGCTGGCGCCGGCCCTACGGCCAATCCTGTCTGACAGCTGAAGTGGAGCTGCGGGGGGCGGCGGACGATCAGGCCTGGGAACTGCTGCGGCCGGAGGGGCCGTTCGCCGTCTTGCCCCTTGGGGAGGGTCGCTTCCAGCTGGTCTGGAGCGCTCCTGAATCCCGCTGCCGCCAGCTCGAGAGCCTGCCGGCCAGTGCCTTCCTCGATCGCCTGGCGGGAGTCTTGCCAGATCGGTTCCAACCGGATGTGCTGCTGGATCAACCCCGGGCCTATCCGGTGGAGCTGCTGCTCGCCCAGCGTCTGCACCGCGGTTCCACCCTGCTGGTGGGAGAAAGCGCCCATCGCTGCCATCCAGTCGGCGGCCAGGGCCTCAATCTTTGCTGGCGCGATGTGGCGGTGCTGCACCAACTGGCCCGCCGCGCGGCCCAGGGCAAGCTGCAGCCGCGGCGGCTAGGCGCCGCCTATGGGCGCCGCCGCTGGCCGGATCTGCTGCTCACCTTGCTGGCCACCGACCTGCTGGTGAGGATCTTCTCGAACCGCTCCCCCTGGCTGCTGCCGATACGCGGCTTGGCGCTGACGTTGCTGGCCCGCTTCCGCCGGCTGCGGCGTCTCACCCTGGCGGTGATGAGCACCGGTGTCGGTGCGATCCAGCATTCGCCCCCAGACTGATCGGGCTGTTCAGCCAGTGGCGAGCCCAGGTCCGACCATGGTGGTGATCAGTTCCTGCCCCCAGCCCCTGCCAGCGCCGCTGCTGCTGCAGTTTCTGCGCCAGCAGATCGGCCTCAGCGACAACGCCCTTGAGCTGGGCCTCAAGCAATCCCAGCTGGAGCAGGCTCCGCTGCCGGTGGTGCTCTGGCGCTATGGCCTGATCAGCCTGGAGCAGCTGGCTCAGGTGCTCGATTGGCAGGATCAGCGCCCCTGAAGCCCCTGGCCCTCAGCTGTAAACCACCAGCGAATCCACGGGCACACCGGCCGGCAGCTTCTGGCGGCCATGGAGCTCGGCCAGCTCGATCACAAAGGCAAAGCCGCAGAGCCGACCTCCGGCCAGGGTCACCAGGTCCCCGGCAGCAGCGGCGGTACCGCCGGTGGCCAGCAGATCGTCCACCACCAGCACGGAGGGGTGGTGTTCGAAACCATCCACATGGATTTCAAGCCGGTCACTGCCGTATTCCAGGGTGTAGTCGATGCCATGCACTGCCCCGGGCAACTTGCCGCGTTTGCGTACGGGCGCGAAGGGCAGCGCCAGGGCTGTGGCCAGCGCCGTGCCCACGATGAAGCCACGCGATTCGATGCCCACAATCAGGTCAGGTTGCAGGCGCTCGCAGGTTTTGCCCATCTGCCGCAGCATTTCCTGCCAGCCCTGCGGATCCCGCAGCATCGGCATCATGCAGCGAAACAGGATGCCCGGCTGGGGGAAGTCGGGATGCTCCTGAATCCACCGCTTCAGCGACAGCTCCTGGCTGGGCTGTGAATCCGGATCGGGGCCAGGGGTTGGGGACGGCGTGGGCTCGAGGCTCATGGCAGGCGGCTGGAAAAGGAATGCGCGAGGGCGCCGAAAAGAGCGCTGGCTCCGGCTGCAGAGCAAGCGGACGGGATCGCCGCCACCGATTCGAGGTGACGGATTGCCCCGGCAGCTGGCATCATCGCAGCCATGACCCAGGCTTCCTCCCCAGCCCATCTCGGCCATCCCCTGCCCCGACGGGGCCTGGAGCGGCTTGATCTGTTGCTGTTGTCGCTCGAGGCCCTCGACCTCAATGGTGGTGAGGCGATGGTCTGGATGTCGGAACAACTCGGTTTCAGCGAGCTCTTCCCCAATCGGGTCGAGCTCTGGAAGCGTCGTTGCCACAATCCGCTGCGGCGCGCTTGCCGGCGGGGGCCGATCTCCGCCATCGAAACCGACGCCTTGATCCGGATTCTCTGCCAGATGGCCGATCGCCTTTATCCGATGCTGCGCACCCTGCTCTCCACCAGTGAAGCTCCGGAGCTGCTGGCCCAGCGCTGGCAATTGTTTCAGGATCGCCTGGCCGAGCTGATCCGCGAGCGCATGAACCCGCGCCGCAGTGGCGTCCAGCAGCTGCTGGATCCGGCCATGGGGGCTGCCGAGCGGCGGCAGATGGTGCGCAGCCTTTCGCTGGCCGCTGGCGAGGGGGGATTCGAGCGGCTGCGGGCCAGCCTGCTGGATGCCGCCGCCTGAGGAGAGCGAGCGGCCCCGGCCGCTCATTCCGGCCAATCCCATGCTTCAGAGTGCCTTGATGAAACAGACCCTCCGCCACGACCAGCTGTCCTGTCGGCTTCAGGTTGATGGTGTCCCTGATGTCTCCGCCGGACAGGCGGCCGATGCGGTGGGGATCATCACGGGCTGGCGCCTGCAGTGGGTGGGCCGCCCCGAACTGGAAGGCGAACGGGAACATCTGCTGGCTCTGATGGAGGTGGTGCTGCCCTATGCCCGCCATCTGATCAGTGGCGTCGGGCGTCGCTTCGGCGGCGAGGAGCGTCCGGTGCAGATCGAACCGGACAGCGGCGGCGGCCATCGACTGGAACTGCGCAGCCGTCAGAGCGGCAACCCTTCCCTGGTGGTGCAGCTCGATGATGCCGAGCTTGCCGATCTGGTGCGGGTGCTCGATGACCTGCGGCTCGACCCCAGGCTGCAGCTCTCGCTGGCGTTACCCCAGCCCCTGCCCCTGCGGCAACGGGAGCTGGCCGAGCGCCTGCCGTTGCAGCGGCGGCTCGCCGCGCCTGTAGGCGGCCTGGCGGCCCTGGCCGCCGCCGCCTGCCTGGCCCTGATCCTGCCGCCCCCCCCGGCACCGGCCCCGACCCCCAGCGCTCCAGCCGCCGCCGTTAAGCGCTGATCGCGGCGGGCTGGCGCGTCCAGCCTGGCTCAACCCAGCTCAGCCGGCCGGGAGCGGCCAGTCCTGATGAGAGAGTGGAGCTGGGTCCATCGATCGGACCTGGGAGAAAGACGATGACCTGGTCCGATCTGCGCCGTCGCGTTGCCCGCCTTGGAGCCGCCCTTGATGTGGTGGTCCGCAGTGATCCCGAGGTGTGTGGCCTCAGCGGTGAGCAGTTCCTGCTCACCCTGCATCACGGCGGCCATGGCGATTGCACGGTCAGGAACCTGTCCCTGATCGATTGCCCCAATGAACTGGTGGTGATCGAGTTTGAACGCTGGATGCGCGGCGCCGGCTATCAGCTCGAGCTCTGACTCGTCCCTGAGCTGGAGGGCCCAAGCGGCCTGATCGAGCCCTGCTCGGCGCCGAGCTGGCCCCTCCAGCAGCAGCAGCTCAGCCGTGGAAACGCTGCAACCAGAGTCCGGCGAGCTGCCAGGAAGACCACAGGAAGGCCAGCAGGATCAGCCAGTTGAGCCAGGCGGGACGGGGACGGTCAGGCAGGGCCATGGGGCTGAAGGGGCGGACGGGAGCCGCGGTGGCGATGGCAGCTGCATGGTGGCACTGACTGGGGTGCTCTCCCCGTGGCCTGGCGATCGGGACCATCGCAGCAGTCGTTGTGAGTGGTTGGCTGGTGATGCGGCTGAGCTTCCTATCTTGGCTGGCATGGCCAGCTGTCGTGCAGTCTCCGCCCATGCCGCGCTGCGGTGTCAGAATCGGCCAACTGACGTTGGTGCTTTGATCGCCAAATCGTTCCTGGCCAAGTCCATGTCCTGGTCTCGCCCCGCAGTTGTCGCTGGCCTTGACAGTCGTGATGGCCTCATTCAATCTGTAGCCAGCCTGGCGATCAAAGGGATTCCATTGATCCGAACAGCTCTCATCCCAGCTGCCCCGATCGCTACGCCTGGACTTATCAATCTCCCGCCGAACTGCACGCTGTGCCGCCCTGGTTACTGATCCTGGTGCTGATGGAGGGAGTGATTCTGCTGATCAACCCCACCCGCAAGGATTTTATCTGGTATCAGGGATTGCGGCGCCCCACCTGGGTCACCTTCTCCGCCTGGATCCCGCTGATCTGGCTGCTGATCCACGCCTGCTTCTATCTCTCAGCCTTGCTCAGTTGGAACGTGCGGAACAGCTGGAACCTGGTGGTGGCCTATGTGCTGCTGCTGGTCTTGGTCGAGGGTTACACCTGGCTGATGTGTCGTACCCGGCGGCTGGCGGCCGGCACGGTTTTCTGCCTGGCTGCTTGGAGCTACGGACTGATCTTCAGCCTGTTGCTGCTGTCGATCTCGCCGTTGGCCGCCCAGTTGATGCTGCCCTTTCTGCTCTGGACGCCAATTGAGGCTGTGATCACCTGGCAGATGCGTCAGCTCAACCCGGGCTGTTGACCTTCCCCCTCCCCGCTGATGCCGTTGCCGGCCGCCCTTCCCAACCTCCTGCCTGAGCAGACCTTGCCATGGAGCCCCTGATCGCCGCCCTGCTCCGTCCTGAGGCCTATGACCATCCGGTGGGGACGATTGAGCTGCTGGAAACCCACATCTCCTGGGTGCTGCTCACCGGTTCCTATGCTTACAAGATCAAGAAGCCGGTGAATCTCGGCTTCGTTGACTTCAGCACTGCCGCATTGCGCCTGCAGTTCTGCCAGGAGGAGCTGCGTCTCAATCGCCGTCTGGCGGCAGATCTCTATCTGGGTCTGGCTCCGATCCATGGGCCACCGGCTGCGGCCCGATTCGGCGGCGAAGGGCCGGTGATCGAGATGGCGGTTCAGATGCGCCAGTTCCAGCAGCAGGATCTGCTGCCTGCTGTGCTCGAGCGCGCTGAACTGGCGACCGGGGCGCTGGAACGGCTGTTCGAGCAGCTCGCTGACAGCCTCGCCCACTTCCATGCCACTGCAGCCAAGGCCGCCGACACGGCTGGGTACGGTTCGGCGCCCCAGGTTCGTGCGCCCGCCATCGCCAATCTGGATGTGCTCGACGCCACGCTCGGAGCTGATCCCCGCCTGCAGGCCCTGCGCCGCTGGAGTGAGGCCGAGGCGGAGCGGCTGGCCCCCTGGTTTGAGGCCCGCCGCGCCAGCGGCTGGATTCGCGAAGGCCATGGCGATCTGCATCTGGGCAACATGGCGCTCTGGCAGGGGCGCATTCTCGTCTTCGACTGCCTCGAGTTCAGTCCGCCCCTGCGCTGGATCGATCTCAGCAGCGACCTGGCTTTTCTGGTGATGGATCTGCGCCAGCGCCAGCGCCCCGAGCTGGCCGGCCTGGTGCTGAATCGCTGGCTGGAGCTCAGCGGCGATTACACCGGACTGCGCAGCTGGCGCTGGTATCTCGTCTACCGGGCGCTGGTGCGCGCCAAGGTGGCGGCCTTGCGGTTGCAGCAGGCCGATCCAGTGAACCCGACGACGGCGACGGCCCAGCGCCAGCAGATCGAGTCCTATCTGGCCCTCGCCGAAGCCACCGCTGCCGAGTCGGCCCCCGTGCTGTTGATCACCCATGGGGTTTCCGGGAGTGGCAAGAGCCATCTGGCTCGCCTGCTGGCCCGGCGCCTCGGGTGGATTCAGCTGCGCTCCGATGTGGAGCGCAAGCGTCTGTTCGGGCTCTGGGGGCTTCCCAGCCGCGAGCCCCGCAGCGGTGATCTCTATGCAGCAGCGGTGAGTGAGCAGCTCTACGGCGACCATCTACCGCGCTGTGCCGAGGCCGTGCTGGGGGCGGGCCTGTCGCTGATCGTTGATGCCACCTTTGGCCAACGCCGCCAGCGCCGCAGCTTCGCTGAGCTGGCAGGCCGCTGCGGGGCTCGCTTCCTGATCCTCGACTGCCGCTGTACCCCTGCGCTGGCCCGGCGCCGCATCAGGGCCCGTCTGGCCGTGGGGCTGGACCCTTCTGATGCCGATCTGGCCGTGCTGGAACGGCAGCTGCGTCACTGGCAACCGCTGGAGCCGAGGGAACGGGCGGTGACCCTGGTGGCTGAGGCCAGCGACGCTGGTAGCCCCAGCTCACTTGCTGATGTCGAAACCGAGGCGCTCAGCGATGCTGAAGCTCGGGCCCAGCTGGAACGGCTGCTCAGCCTGTTGGGCGCCGATCCCGCTGCGGCGGCTTAGAACCAGTCGGGAACAGCCGCTTCCTTGGTGTTGACGTTGGCCTCGGGGGTGGTGCGCTGGAACTCGAGGGTGATGTTGCGTCGCTGCTCGCCATCGGCGGCGAGGGCCTCGATCGGATAGAGCTGCTGACCATCGCGGAATGGCACCTGAAGGCGGAAGGTGCCATCGGGGGAAAGGGGCACCTCTTCGCCGCCGATCGAGAGGCGGGCAGCGGGATCGGTGGCGCCGTAGACAATCAGCTCGGCATCGGCGACGAGCCAGAAGGAGCGCTGCCGGGCCATCAGCCCGGCGCCGGATTCGTTGCGACCAGAGGCCCAGAGGCCGGCACCGGAAGCGGAGAGCGACGACGACGAGGCCGACAGAGCGTTGTGATCGAACTCATGGAAGGCCTCGGAACCGCGACCAAGGCGTCGCCAACCGGCTGTGGCGCTCTGGTAGAGGCGCTCGTGCAGCCCGGAATCGCTGAATTCAGGCAGGATCCCATGGGAGGGAGCGTCGGGCGTGGTCGTTGTCGTGGGTGAGGTGTCGAGCGAGAAGGGCACGAACTGATCGAGAATCTGCTCAGATGGATGCAGGGCCGGCACGCGGGCGATCGAGGAGAAGGCCAGCGAAATCCAGCCACCGGCGGCGGCACCGCCTTTGCGGTAGCCGAGCTCAACGCGATAGTCGCGATCGGAGAGGGGAACCGGCAAATACCACTCGGTGGCGTGGGAATCGACCACCACTTCCTGAAGGGTGTGGGGATGGGAGGAGCCGCCGCTGAGGCCGGTGACATCGGCGACGCGCAGGCAGAGCTGGGAGGCGCCGGCGGCCAGGGCCTGCTGGCGATCAGGGTCGGAGATGTCCCAGAAGACGTAGGCCCACTGGGGATCGCGGGGCAGGAAGACGACGCGGGTTTCG
>CAIZOZ010000203.1 GCA_903934745.1 uncultured cyanobacterium | reverse complement strand
GCTCGCGGGGCTGGGGGCTACAGGCAACAAACTCCTAGTATCACGTCCCGGAAATTTGCGAGCAAAGGCGCTGGAGCTTCTCCAGGATCGAATCTGCGGTTGCAGTCCAACTGAAAGGAGTTGAGCCCTTGTTGTAGTTGGCGATGAAGTGCTCGATTTTGGCGATCAGCTCCTTGACGCTCGAGAAGCTGCCACGCCGGATTGCTCTCTGGGTGATGATGCCAAACCAGCGCTCCACCTGGTTAAGCCAGGAGGCGTAGGTCGGCGTGTAGTGAACGTGGAACCGTGACCGCTGCGCCAGCCAGGAGCGGACTTTGGCGTGCTTGTGAGTGCAGTAGTTGTCGACGATCAGATGCACGTCGAGTTCGCGTGGTACCTCCTTGTCGATCCGTCGTAGGAAACTCCGGAACTCCTGGTGTCGGTGCCTGGGTTTGCACTCGGCGATCACCGCACCAGTGGCCACGTCCAGGGCGGCAAAAAGTGTGGTGGTGCCGTGGCGGATGTAGTCGTGGGTGACACCCTCGACGTAGCCCAGACCCATCGGCAACAGCGGCTGGGTGCGATCGAGAGCCTGGATCTGCGTTTTCTCGTCAACGCAGAGCACAACTGCCTTGTCGGGCGGGTTGAGGTAGAGCCCGACGATGTCTCTTACCTTCTCGACAAAGAAGGGATCGTTGGAGAGCTTGAACGATTTCTGGCGGTGTGGCTGCAGAGAGAAAGTCTGCAGCCAGCGGTGCGCTGTACTTTTGGAGATGCCGGTAGCAGCCGCCAAGGAGCGAGCCGTCCACTGTGTGCTGCCATCAGTGGGCTTGCTCTGCAGGGCCCGGTTGATCACCTCGGCCACCTTGTCATCCTCATAGGTGCGAGGCCGCCCTGGCCTGAGCTCGTCGTGCAAACCCTCCAGGCCGAGATCCCGGTAACGCTTGCGCCACTTGCCCACGGTCATGCCCGTCAAGCCCATCCGCTTGGAAATGGCTGTGTTGGTTTCACCGGCTCCGCAAGCCAACACGATCTGTGCCCGTTGCACGATCGAGTGGGGCAACGACCTTGAGTTGGCGATGCTCTGGAGTTGCTGAACCTCGTCGTCGCTGAGAACCAGCGGCGGCATCGGGCGGCCAACAGCCATGGAACGACTCTCCCCAGAAGACACTCCTTATTTTAGCTGTTATTTCCGGGACTGTACACTAGTGACGGATCTGTGCCCTTGGGCTTCTTTTGTGCAGCGCTGCGGCCGAGTAGGTCGCAACCGCACCTATGACGATGCCGCCGTCGTTGTCCTGGAACCTGCTCAGGCCCTGCCCTACAGCGAAGCAGAGCTGGTTGCAACGCGTCAGCGCCTTGAAGGCCTGGACGATGTGGGCGTGCGCAACCTGATGCAGGTGGAGGCCCCACCCCAACCAGGGGAAGGACTGCGCCTGACGGCTGACACCTTCCAGCAGTTGTTCGACACCCACCCAGCCGAGCAAGGAGACATCGACATCACCCCCTATCTGAGGGTGGGAGACATGCGGGATGTATCGCTGCTCTGGCGGCAGCAGCCTGGGCCGGCAATGGCGGAAGCCAGTGATCTGGAGCTGTGCCCGGCCCCTTTGCGGGCGGTGCAGCAGCGATTTACACAGGTGTGGGTGCCGCGGGGCGACGGCTGGTTGGAGATTCCCTCAGCTCAGCTTTCTGTTGGCGCCGTGGCGGCTGTAGCCAGTGGGGCTGGTGGCTACGACCTCATCCAGGGTTGGCTGCCTGCCAGCACTGCCGCCGTAGAGGACGTGGCGGTCCGCGCAGACAACGGCATGGCCGATGACCGCAGCAGCTTTGGATCGTCGGTGGCCGTGACCTTATGCCAGCACCTTGGCGATACCCGAGAGGAAGCCGATGTCCTGTGCGCTTCCTTGGCGATCAGCGCCCCCCTTGCCGAACTGGTGAAGCGAGCAGCCTGGCTGCACGACATCGGCAAAGCCCATCCGGTGTTTCAGGCCACGATGCGCTCCAGCGGCTGCGGTGAGGGCCAATGGGCCAAGGCACCGGGATGGGGCAGCCGGCATTCACGTCCCGGTTTTCGTCACGAATTGGCCTCAGCTCTGGCGGCACTGCAACTGGGGGAGGAGGCTTTGGTGTCCTATCTCCTGATGGCCCATCACGGGAAAATCCGGGTGCAGCTGCAGCCCTTTCCATGGGCAAGGGATGGACCGCTCCATGGCGTGGTGGATGGCGAAGCCCTTCCAGCAGTGGCAGGTGTGACTCCCTCCATTCCCTTGGCATTTCCGCCCACCGGATTGGGCAAAGGTTGGGGGCCTCTCTTCCGCAGGCTTCTGCAGAGCCACGGACCATTTCAGCTGGCCTGGCTGGAAGCGCT
>CAIZOZ010000202.1 GCA_903934745.1 uncultured cyanobacterium | reverse complement strand
GGCAGCCGCCAGCACGGTCGCGCCGCTGCCGCCGTCCCACTGCAGCAGTGCCAGGGTGTGGAGGCCATCGCCACCGCTCTCGATCGCGCTGCGCAGCAGGGAGTGCACCTGGCTCTGGTGGGCTGACACCTGCTCCTGCAGGCTCTGGAAGTGGGTGGTGCTCATCCGCTTGGCCAGATCCGGCTGCAGGGTGATCAGCAGCCAGGCGGTGTAGAGCACCAGCCCCAGCAGCACGATGCGCGAGAGCCGATAGAGCAGTTGCCAGGGATTGCGGGCATCGAGCACGTCCCCGACGGCTTTTTGGAGGGCATCGCTGGTGGCACGGGTGAACACCTCCACCCGCTCCGCCAGCCCTTTGTTGAGGTCAGGCATGGCGATCAAGCACTGAGTTCGTAGACCTGGCCCGTGAGCCGATCCAGGTAGAAGTCCCCCAGCGCCGGCGGCGGCTGCAATGGGGCCGCTGCCCCGGTCGGTGGGGCGCCGTTGCCCGAATACCAGCGGGTGGCACGGCTGCCGACACCTGATTCCTGCACCACCGCCAGGGCCGGTTCGCCGCTGCTGGGGTCCGGCAGGAAGCCGAGGCCACCGTTGGGATGGAGCCGCAGGCGCCAGACCACAGCATGGCGACCGTCGTACTCACCGCTGCTGAACACTTTTTCGCTGTCGCGGGTGGCGGAGCGGTTGGTCCAGCCCACCAGCACGGTGGCGGCATCCAGCAGAGAATTGGCCTTGAGGGGAGTCATCGGTCGGTCTCCAGAACGAAAGAAGCAGTGGTTGGTTTTTCTTGAGCAGCACCGAAAAGCGCAGCCCCAGCCCCATTGCAAAGGGGCCTCTGGCCCCTCAAGTAATCGGAGCGATCGAGTGGAGACGGCCGGCGGAACGGGGGTGCATGACGCCAAAGCCGACGTACCAATCGATGCGGGTGCGGAAGACCGGGGCATCGGGGACTTCGCCGAGGTCTCGCACCGAAATCCCGTAGCGGCCCTGGAAGGGCCCCTGCAGGCCGGTGACGGCCTGATCGCCAAAGGTGCAGCAGTAGATCGAGCTGCTGCCGCCGGCTTCTCCGTAGCCGAGTACTTCCAGGCCCTGGGCGTCGCGGTCGACGGTGAGGATCTGGCACTCCTGGTAGTGATGCACCATCACCCCCAGGTTGTTGGTGGAGACGTTGTAGACGCCCTGGCCGACAGTGGCGCGGGCGAGGGCGTTGAGCTGGCGGCGCATTGCCTTGCTCATCACCAGGTACTTCATGCCGCCGTAGGAGTTGACCGAGTCGATCAGCTCATCGAGCTTGTCGAAATCGAGCGGCCCGCTGCCGTTGTTCAAGGCCATCTCCGTTCCGGGAGTGAGCCGTTTGGCCAGGCCATCAAAACCTCGGCCCTGATTGGCGGTGGCATCGCCATTGATCAGGGCAGCCTCCAGGGTCAACCGCATCGAGCGGACTTTCATCTCCACTTGAGAAGCCCGGGCCTCGGGGCCCTGCAGGTCGACGATCGAGCGATCCACATCGACATCACCCCCGAACAGGTGCACAGCCTCGGATTGGGGATCGACAACGCCGTAGCTCTGCTTGTAGCCCTCGTTCACCGCCCGAAAGCCCACCGAGGGGAGTTCTTTTTCGACGGAATAGAACAGGCCGCCGCCGGCGATGTTCATGAACGGCAGCCGCGAGAGCAGTTCCCCCTCGCTGAAGGTCTTGATCACCGCCAGGTGTTCC
>CAIZOZ010000201.1 GCA_903934745.1 uncultured cyanobacterium | reverse complement strand
GGCCTGGCGCTCAACTTGCGCGCCTATGACTTCGTGTCCCAGGAAATCCGGGCCGCTGTAGATCCTGAGTTCGAGACGTTCTACACCAAGAACATTCTGCTGTACGAAGGTCTGCGCGCCTGGATGGCTCCCGCGGACCAACCGCACGAAAACTTCGTCTTCCCTGAAGAAGTTCTGCCCCGCGGCAATGCTCTCTGATCTTCAAGATTTAATCGCTTGATTCAATAAGGCGCCTCCGGGCGCCTTTTTTGTGTTTTATTTTTTTATTGGGATGCCTACTGGTGATGAGAAAAGTTCCGTCCTGGGCTCCGGGTGGCTCGCCGCACTGGGGGCAAGCTCAACATGCTCGTTCTGGGCTGAGATGCGCTTTTGCATGGAGCGGACAATGAGGTGGTATTGCAGACATCTTTGGGGCGTTTTGATTGATGATGCATGGAACTCCTGGCTGGCCCCAGTGGCAGGAGGTGGTGATCAGTGAGCTGAAGGCTCTATGCGATCAGCAATGGCAAGCTCAGGAGGCCAGGAATCGGCAGGTCATCCTTGAGGCTCCTGGCCGCTATGGCATGACAGTGTTGAGGCCATGGGCCAGACGGTTGGTTGTCACGGATCTTGGCCAGCAATCAGCAAGCGTCTCTGCCAAGCCATGACACGTCCTCTTCTGCTCGGATTCATCTCTGGCCTGTTGCTGCAGTCTGCTGCGCTGTCCCAGCCGCTGGGCCTTGCCAGTCCTGCCAGCAGGGAAGGCCTGATTGTCTATCTGTATAGCCCGCCTGGTTTGATCAGCTGCAGCAGTCCGCCCAGTGATGCAGGCGCCCGAGCTTCGTTCGCGTCTGCCTCGCTCAAAGGTGGTGATCAAGCATGTTGATGTCGTGCCGTCGAAGTGTGAGCTCTATCAGCCCTATGTCCAGCGGCTCGCGCAGGCTCTCAAGGGTCATGCGGGTTTGGAGGGATTTCAGGTTTGGACTTGGAACTCTCGGCCTAACCACTGGACTGTCTTCACGGTTTGGCGTGATGCCCGTGCCGCTGATGCTGCACAGATTTCCCCTGAACTGATGGCGATTTGGGACCAGATTTACGAGTATTCGGCTTCGCCGAACAATCAAAGTATTTTCCGTCGCTTTGATCTGAGTCCTTAGGGCTCGCGGTTCCGTCGCAGAGCTGTTGTCCGGCTCGCTAGGTTGGCCGGGTTCTGTTAGCAGTGATGTGGTGCAGAGTGGCTACGGCTTGTCTCTGCGCCGAAAGCATCGCCGGCTAACGCCATCCCCCAAGGAGGAGGTGCCCGTGAGTTCCAGTTGTTCGATCCAGGGTCTGCTGATCGCGGAGAACGCCGCCTGAGTCGGCCCCGATCCGCTGCGGGCTTGCCCCGGCTGATCGACTCCTGATCAAACGGTTCCGCGCCAGAGCGGACCCGGCGAGAGCCCCCGGTCCCGTCAGGGATCGGGGGCATCGTTTTGCTGCTGTTCCGACTTCAGGCGGTTCAGCAGAGCCTGCAGCTGTCCAACCAGCTCTGGCCTGGGGGTGGCCTGGCGCTGCAGCACCACCACGCCATCCATCACTGCGACAGGTGCATAGTCCAATTGCGGTTGGCTGAGCCAGCGCAAGCTCGCGCCCAGGGCCTCACGGTCGCGGCCGAAGGCCTTGCCATAGCGCTCCAGCCATTGCAGATCCACAGCCACCCAGTCCACAGCCTGCACCCGGTGGTCGCGGTTCAGGTAGGTGGTGGTGTCCGGGAAGCGCACCAGCACCGGCCGCTGTGCCAGCTGGGGGATGAGGTTGGTGGCGGCACTCACACTCGCCTGGGCGGGGATCAGCGCCAGGGCCTTGCGGGCCTCCTGGCCGTGGTGCCACTGGGCAGGGGGCGAGCTGTAGACCCAGGGCCGGACGCTGTCGGGGATCGCGAAGGAGAGGCTGCGGTTGGGGTTGGCCAGCAGGGCAAACAGCAACGACAGGCCGATGCCGCCTTGCCACAGGCGCCTGAGGCGGCGCGAGGCATACAGCTGGGGATGCCGTTCCCACCAGCAGAGGGCGCCCACGAACAGCCCTGGCACCACCAGCAGGGCATAGCGAATGTTGATCGAGAGTGGGTTGTTGCTGCCCCGGGCCAGCAGCAGCCCCAGCAGGGGCAGGCCCATCAGCAACCAGGCGTCAGCGGAGATCAACGGCACGAACAGCAGCGGCAGTCCCTGCCCGGCGAGATAGCGCAGCGTGTCCAGGGGGGGATGCAACAGTTCGCGCAGCAGCACCTGCGGCTGCTGCAGGGCCTGTCGCAGCACATCCAGGCTGCTCGCCCTGCTGCTGCCCGGCACGTATTGACCGAAGTTTTCGATCATGAAGCGGCGGGAGTTGTCTTCGCTGAAGAGCGGCATCAGCACGTTGGTCACCAGCGCCACCCAGCCGCAGCCATAGAGGATCAGGCCCAGGGCCAGCGGCCAGCGTTTCGATTCACGCCACCACAGCCACAGCCCCACCCCCACCAGCAACACACCGGTGTCCTCGCGGATCAACGGGATCAAGGCCGCACTCACGCCCACCAGCCAGGGCCGTCGGCGCCACAGACCCAGCATCAGCGCAAAAAACAGCAGGGGCAGCTGGCAGAGGTCCGTGAAGTTGCCCCAGGTGGGGCCCAGCACTGCATTGGCGCCGTAGAAGGCCACCGTGAGGGTGGCGGCCAGGGCGGGCTTGAGGTTTTCCAGGGCCAGCCGGTAAAGCAATAGGCCCGCTGCCGTCATCAACCCCACCTGGACCAGCGGCAGAGCCAGGATCCCCAGCAGCCCCACCAGGGGAATCCACAGGGCCAGGATCGGCGTGAAGTGCTGACCAAGACGGTGATAGCCCAGCTGGGGAAGCTGGCCGCTGTGCACCACGTTGGTGGAGAGCTGGGACGACAGGGTGCTTTCAAAGGGGTGACCGTGCAGCCCGTTCCAGAGCACCTGCAGAAAGATGCCCTGGTCGTAGGAGGCCGTGAGCGACTGCAGCCTCCACCACTGCAGCAGCAGTCCCACCACGGCGAAGAGGCTGGCCGCCACCGCCACGCTGCGGTCAGGGCTCAAGCGGTTCGGGGCGGGGACCATCGGGGTTTGGGGCCGTTCCACTCGCACCACAGTGTCGACGAAACCCTTGGCACGGTTGAAGTTGAGCCGATGGATGATCGCTGATATGACTGGGCTGGCCCACTTTTGGTGACTCTATCTGCAGCGTATGAGTGGCGAATGCGTTGCAAATCTTCAGTTGTCGGGCTTCGGGGTCTGGCTCAGGGCCCGCCCGTGGTGGGCCCCAGGTGATGGGCCCCCGATTTCACCCTTTGGACCACCTCCTCGATCGCGGGCGGCAGCTGCCGCCGCAGGTCATCGAGCCGCCACAGGCGACCGGAGAGCACAGCGCTCAGATCGGCCAGGGCGCCGACCACCGGCTGCTGGCGCACCGTCTCTGGAGCCTGATCCAGCCCGGAGACAGCGGCGCCCGGCCGCCAGTCGGCCACTTGCACCACGGCCCGGTAGGCCGCTGGCCAGGGGTTGGTTGGCTGCCGCTCGATCAGCCTCGAATACCAGCCTTCAGCCTCGTCAGGGCGGTTGTTCAAGGTGGCCAGCAACGCCAGGCTCCAGAGGGCATCGCCATCCTGGGGATTTCGTTTCAGGCGCTGCCGGGCCCAGGCCCGCACCCGCTGTTGATAGAGGAAATGGCCATCGAGCTGATGTTCCGGGCCGATGCGGGCAAATAGGGTCGCCAATCCCTCCGGGCCCCGCTCCATCCCCCGGGCCAGGGCAATGAATTGGGGATCGAAGCGTGGGGCGCCGCCGCCCCGTCGCTGCCACAGCTCCACATGGCGGCCCTCGCTCCAGGGCCAGCTGCCCAGGCGGGTGAACCGACCATCGCGGCGCACCTTCAGGCTCAGCTCGCGAGATGGCGGCCGGTTGGTGCCCTGGTCGCCAGTGGCCAGCAGGATCCAGTTGCTGCGCTCCAGCACCAGGGGATGTTCGTGGCGTTGGCGGCCGAGGCGGCGGGCTTCGATCTGGCCGCCGCCCAGTCGCCCCAGATAAGAAACAGTCTGTTCATTGAGATCGGGGCTGCCCGGAACCACCAGCAGCGTGGTGGGGGCATCGCCCACCGCGGCCCGCAGCCTGGCGATCGCCGCCGGGATCGGGCTGGGCTCGGGTCGCTCGATCGCGGCAATGGCGCTCTGGGCAGTGGTGGCCGCCGCCGCCAGCAACCCGCCACCGAGCAGGCTGGCGCTCAAGGCTGGGCCTCCGAGCCGCTGCAACTCCAGCCCCAGCTGCCACCAGCCGCGGGCCAGCAACAGCAACAGCAACGGCAGCACCGGCGCGATGTAGCGGGCGTCCTTGTTGGGGCTGAGGGTGGTGGCCAGGGCGCCGGCCAGGGTGCAGCCGATCAGCCAGGCCCAGCCCGGCGGCAGCGCCCGCAGCGGGCGGCGCCGCCGGGCCCG
>CAIZOZ010000200.1 GCA_903934745.1 uncultured cyanobacterium | reverse complement strand
TGTCGTTTCGGCTGGATTCGCCCAGCGATGGCGTGATCATCCTGCTGATCGTGCTGATCAGCCGCCTGCTGGGTTTCTGGCCGAAAGCCGGTGCCGCCGCCGCCAAGCAACAGCTGCTCGCGGCCGTGGAACTGCGCACGACAGGGCTGCGGGATGGGTTGCCGGGAGACGTGGTGGTGATCGCCACCCTGCTGCTCTATCCGGTACGCCGCTGGGGCCCTTGCTCGGCTGCGTGCCGCCACCCCTTTCTTTCTGCTCTGGCTGCGGCTGATTCTGATCGCCGATGTCGTCGGCGCCGAGCTGGTCAAAGGCTGGTTCTACCGCCACCATCTCGAACAGAACGCGAGGCGCGATGGCACCGTCTGCAAGCAGCAGGGAGCGCATCCGCAGAGCTGGCGCAAGCCGTGCTGACGGCTGCTGGGAACACTGGCAGCAGCTGCCGATCCGGCCCACACCTTCACCCTCGACTGATCTCCACGGCCGCGGCATGAAAACGGCTCTCGCTCTGATCCTGCTGATGATGACGACCACAGGCTGCGCCCTGCCACTGAGGCTGCTGCGAACTCTGACGGCAACGCCGAACCCGGACACCACGCCCTATCCCAAAACAATCCTGCGCGGCCTTGTCCCCGGCCAGCGGATCGACTGGATTGGCAATGACACGCTGGTGTTCATTGGCTGGGGCGCCAAAGACGAACCAGCTTCATCGCTCTATGCCTGGGACTTGAAGAATCCACCGCAACGCTTACTCAAAGGGGTTGCAAGCTTTTGCGTCAATGGCAACAGCATCATGCTGAGCAAGCGGACACCAACGTCACGACTGTCAAAGCACTACCGCATCCGATTCCCTGACCGCAAAGTTGAATATCTAGGAAGCCAGGAGCCCGTCAAAGGCTTCAGCTATGGCAGCAGCTACACCTGCAAGAGCCACCCGACACCACCGCCATTACTTAGGCACAACTGGGAAGAATTGAAGCCAGGAGAAGGCTACCTGGACTTTGGCACCGATAATGAAAAACGCGACTATGCAGTGACCCACCTTGACGAGAAACTAGGGCGGCGACGCGACACGGGTGTCAGGGTCAACCCGCCAATCCTCACCAAAATTACCGACTGGAGTCCAAGACCAGGCTACCTCTTGCAGCCCATGGGTATTACTTCCGACAAAAGAAGAGAATGGATCAAGACTAACATCCTTACGCTCTGGCATCTCGATGGCAAGCTACGCGGTCATGCCATCAAAGTTCCGGCAGGCCCCTGGGTCAATACAGACGGTGGAGATATTCTATTCCTAAAGGCCCGTGATGGCCTGGTGATCACCACGGCCGGCTTCAATCGAGATGGTTCTCCGGGCACCGCCGGCGCCTATCTGGTGCAGCCCAATGGCCGCTACCAGCGACTGGAGACGGGTTTCGTCAGCGAAGCGGCGATGTCGGCCGACGGCTGCCGTCTGGCCTACGCCTTCGAGGAGTTTCTCGACTCCCGCCCCCACGAAGGCGAGCGCATCCTCGTGGTCGTCAATCTCTGCGCCAAGTAATAGCGATCCCAAGTCTTAACTCACCAACCCCATCCCTGGAAAACCATGGCACCGGATCCCCGCGTCCTGCTCGATGCTGCCTTTGCAGCCTATGGCGAAAGCGCCCCAAGCGGCTATAGCACCACTGGCCAGATCCTCACCAATGAGGCTGGCCTTTATCTCTGCGTCTACCGCAAGGATGGCACCGACGAGTACATCGTTGCCTTTCGTGGCACCGAAGGCAACCTGGCAGACATCACCACTGACGCCCAGAAAGGCTGGCCACAATACAAAAAATCGACCAAAGACATTCAGGATCTCCTCAGAAATCTAATATCTAAAGCCGAGCGCATCGATGTTACCGGCCACAGTCTCGGCGGCGCCCTAGCCCAGTTCGCGGTCTATGACCTGATCGATCAGAGTCAGGAGAATCCAATCGATACCAGCAAAATAAGCCTCACCACTTGGAATGCTCTTGGCGGTGCATGGTCCTTAAAAGAGGAGCGAAATTATAACCCCAACATGCTGGACGGCATTTCAGCCATCCATTACTACCGCGGCGACGACATCGTCGCCCGCCTCGGCAACGGTCATGTGGGGGGCGTCAGCCTCCGCCTTCTGGATCCTGAGCGCCAGATCGCGACAGTCGTCGATGCCCACATGAAGCAGGAACTGGCCGAAGGCCTGGACTACGGCACAGGCCATTTCACGGAACCCGACTACTTCCGCATCGCCGATTCCTCCCAGGGGATAGTTGCCC
>CAIZOZ010000199.1 GCA_903934745.1 uncultured cyanobacterium | reverse complement strand
CTCCAGCCGCTGAATCAGGCCGAAGCGATCGCGCAGCGGCGAACTCAGCGCCCCGGCCCGGGTGGTGGCACCCACCAGGGTGAAAGGCGCGATCGGCAGACTGCGGGTGCGGGCCGTGGTGCCCTTGCCCACGGTGAGATCGAGGCGGTAGTCCTCCATCGCCGGATAGAGCAGCTCCTCGGCGATCCGGTTGAGCCGGTGGATCTCATCGATGAACAGCACTTCATGGGCCTGGAGGTTCACCAGCAGGCCGATGATGTCGCGCGGGCGCTCCAGGGCCGGGGCGCTGGTGATGCGGCAGCGCACCCCCAGCTCTTCAGCCAGCACCAGGGCCATGGTGGTCTTGCCCAGCCCCGGCGGACCGTGCAGCAGCACATGATCCAGCGGTTCACCCCGGCTGCGGGTGGCCTCCACAGCGATCGCGAGCACCTGCTTGAGTTCGCTCTGGCCGATGTAATCGGCGAGGCGGCGGGGGCGCAACGAATCCTCCCGACCTGACGTCTCACTGCGCGCCCCCTCCAGTTGCTCCTCAGCGACGGCCGCTGGATCAACCAGCCTCGGCTCGGCTGGTGTGATGGCCATGGGACCGGCAGCGGCCGCGCCACCGGGGGCGGCTGACCGCCGCTGCCCCCCCGCTGGCGTGACCGCTGCTGAAGAAATGATCGCCATGGGTGGAGGGTACCGGCCCCTGCCTAGGGTCGGGGAACATTGCGCAGTCCCGGGGGAGGCGATGGCCAAGGGTCCCGGCAGGAAGGGCGGCACCAAAGCGCAGGATCCCGCCCACAAGCTGATGGCGGACAACCGCTTCGCCCGCCATCAATACGAGATTCTCGAAACCCTGGAATGCGGCATCGAGCTGCTGGGTACGGAGGTGAAATCGATCCGCGCCGGCCAGTGCAACCTGCGTGATGGCTTCTGCCTGATCCGCAATGGCGAGCTGCAGCTGCACAACGTGCACATCTCGCCCCACAGCCACGCCGGCCGCTTCTTCAACCACGAGCCCCTGCGGGTGCGCAAACTGCTGGCCCACCGCCGCGAGATCGACAAACTGCGCACGGCCCTGGAGCAGAAAGGGCTCACCCTGATCCCCCTCAACCTGCATCTCAAGGGCTCCTGGCTCAAGGTGACCCTGGGCCTGGGCAAAGGCCGCAAGCTGCACGACAAACGTCACGAGGAGAAGCGCAAGACCGAGGCGAAGGAGGCCCGCGCCGCCATCGCCCGTCTTTAGGGCGATGGCGCTGCCGGTACCGGCGGCGGCGGCTCCACCGGTGGTGGCGGCGTCGCCGGCCCGTTGGCTGGAGAGCCTTCCTGGCCGGCGCCGGCCGCGCCGCTCGGCGACGAATCGGTCGCCGGGCTGGCCTCACCAGGGGCCGAGGAGCCGGTGGGAGCCGGTGGGACCGGCGCGGGCGGATCCGCCCGCAGCGACAGCCGGATCATCGCCGGTGCCACCCCTTCATTGGTGACCAACAGCTGCACGGGGGAGGATTTCTGGGAACCGAGCGTGACCACCCGCAGCGGCCCCTTCGGCTCCAGCAAGGCGCCATCGGCCCCATAGACACTCATCTGCAGCAGGGGCGTGCCATTCACCCCCAGGGCCAGGCCATGGCCAGCGGGTAAACGGATGGCGAACAGACGGGCGCCGCTGGCGGGCACATCAGCGGACAGCACCTGGGTGTTGCTCGAGGCCGCCTCGATCGGATCGATCCGGACGTTCTCCAGCACCTGCTCGGCGGCCGCATACCAGAGCTGGCGGTAGGGCTCTGCGGGGATCTCCTCGCCGGCGCGTCCTGGCAGCAGGTTCTGAGCACTGGCGGACACCAGGTGCCGCAACACCTCGGAACTGAGCCCCTGGCGCAGCAGAATCTGCTGCCGCTGTTGCCAATCCCCCTGGCTGAAACTGCCCAGCCGGCGGCGCACGGCCAGGGGCAGCTGCTCGACCCGGGCCAGCCACTCCTGGGCCTGCTCGTTCCAGACCTTGCGCAATGGCGCATCCTCGAGGCTGTCACTGGGCAGCCGGCCGCGCCGTTCGGGGTACTGGGCCAGCAGGCTGGCATCCACCAGCTGCAGGAACCAGCTGCGATCCACCTGAATCGCCCGCAGCCGATCCAGCAACTGCTGGCGCTGATCCACCTCGGCCGGCGGCAGGCTGCTGGGCAGCTCGCTGGTCTGATCGGTGCGGGGTGGCGGCAACTTGTCGCGGCCCAACCACCACCAACCCACGGAGGTGCCCACCACCGCCGAGATCACCAAGGCGATCAGCACCGGCCAGAGGCCTCCCTCCGCCGCCTCTTCCCGCTCCTCATCCCGGCGGCGCGCCTGGGATGGCTGGGGGCGGGGCGGCACTGGTTGGGGGGGCGGCAGTGGCTGGGGGGCCGGCACCGCTGGCGACTCCTGCTCCACCAGGGTGGACGCCGGAGCCGGAGTCGCCGCGTCGCCCGGAGCCTGCGGGGCTGGCTCGACTGGAGCTTCAGCCGCAACGGCGGCAACGGGTTGTGCTGCAACCACAGGCGTTGGGTCAGCCGCAGGCGGTGCAGCAGCCGGCACCAGCGCCACGGTGCGGTCGGCCCGGGCCACGGGCCCGGTGCTCTCGGGCATCTCCAGCGATTGAAAGGCCACCAGCGCCTGGCCGGCCGAGGCGAAGCGACGGGCGGGATCCCGCTCCAGCAAGCGCTGCAGCTGGGCCAGCAGGGCTGGTTCCGGCTCCAGACCCACCGGCCAACGCCAGGCGAGGCTGACCGGATCCAGCAGCTTGCCCGGCGGTTCCCCGGCCAGCAACACCAGCGCCACCACCCCCAGCGCATGGAGATCCATCCAGGGCTGGGCCGGCTCGCCACTCAGCAATTCGGGGGGGGCATAACCCGGTGTCGCGCCGCGAACGCTGGTCTCACCGGCACCCGTTGCCGCCAGCCCCCGCACCAGGCCGAAATCCAGCAACACCGGCAGCCCGTCGCTGTCACGCCGCAGCAGGTTGTCGGGGCTGAGATCGCCATGCAGCAGATCCTGGCTGTGCAGCGCCGCCAACACCGGCAACAACTGACGCAGCAGCAGCAGCACCTCGCCGGCCCCGAACACCATCTGGCGCTCGTGCCGGGCCTCCAGCAGCTGGCCGTAGGTGCGGCCGCTCTGCCACTCGCGCACCAGCCAGAGCTGGCCCTGCTCCTGGATCACCGCCCCGAAGCGGGGCACCTGGGGATGGAGCACACCCTGAAGCCGGCTCCAGAGCTCCCGGGCCCGCGCCTGATCCGGCGCGGCCACCAACCGCCGCAGGGCCACCGGAGCCTCGGCGGCCAACTGATCGCGGGCCTGCCAGAGCTCGCCCTGGCCCAGCACCCCAGCCGGATCAGCCGCCGGTGCACTGAGCTGGCGTTCAAGCCGATAACGGGAGCCGATCAACTGGCCCGAGGCAGGCAAGGACGAGGTCATCAACCGCCCACCACCGCGACGCGCTCGGGCTGGTGCAGACCGCGGCCGGCGAGCCAGTCCCGGTCGTAGAGGCGGGATCGATAACGATCGCCGCCATCACACAGCACCGTGACGATGCGATGACCCGGCCCGAGGCGACGGGCCGTCTCAACCGCCGCGGCCACATTGATCCCCACCGAGCCCCCCATGAACAGGCCCTCCTTCCACAGCATCTGGTAGATGGTGCCCAGCGCCTCCTGATCGTCAATGCGCACAGCGTCGTCGATCGGGGCATCGGCCAGATTGGCCGTCACCCGGCTGTTGCCGATGCCCTCGGTGATCGAGCTGCCCTCGGCGCGCAGCTCGCCGCTGGTGGCCCAGCTGTAAAGCGCACTGCCATCGGGATCGGCCAGCACGCAGCGCACGGCCTCGCGACGCTCCTTCAGAAACAGGGCCACCCCGGCATAGGTGCCGCCGGTGCCGGTGGCCGCCACCCAGGCATCGATGCGGCCGTCGCACTGCTCCCAGATCTCGGGGGCGGTGCTGTTGTAGTGGGCCCGGCGGTTGGCGAGGTTGTCGAACTGGTTCGCCCAGACGGCCCCGGGAATCTCGGCGGCGATGCGACCGGACAGGCGCACGTAGTTGTTGGGATCGGCGTAGGGAACGGCCGGCACCGTGCGCACCTCCGCCCCCAGGCTGCGCAACAGGCCGATCTTCTCCGCCGACTGGGTCTCGGGGATGACGATCAGGGCGCGATAGCCCCGGGCGTTGCAGAGATGGGCCAGGCCGATGCCGGTGTTGCCGGCCGTGCCCTCCACCACCGTGCCACCGGGCCGCAGCTCACCGGAGGCCTCGGCTTCCATCAGGATGCCGAGGGCAGCCCGATCCTTGACCGAGCCGCCCGGATTCATGAACTCGGCTTTGCCGAGGATCTCGCAGCCGGTGAGTTCACTCAGGGCCCGCAACCGAATCAAGGGCGTGTGACCCACGGCCTCGCTGAACCCCTCGCTGATGGCGCCCATGGAGCCAGCCTGCCAAATCGACGTGTGT
>CAIZOZ010000198.1 GCA_903934745.1 uncultured cyanobacterium | reverse complement strand
TTTGTCATGCTAAAGGAAAGGCTTGAAAGAAGAGTGGAAGACATCGCGTTTGCCAATAAAAATGGAATTTTGGCTTTAATTAACCAATTCTGTACCCCTCCTCTTCCTCTTTGATCAGCATAGGCTCACAGAGTAACATCTTCAACGAAACTGAGCCCGCTCACCATGAGTGGGCTTTTTTGTAGGTAGGATAAGCTTCAGCGTCATGAACCGTTGCGAGCCTTGTTAAGCAAGGTGCCGCACCAGCCAGCTTCGTGCCTGCGCAGGCGCACCTTAAGGAGCTGATCTGTCGGCGTCTGCCGCCAGCGGCAGGATCTCGGTTCAGCCCAGTCCCAGGCCAGGCCGCGGCTGGAACGGTGACTTGTGTACTCAGCTCTCAGCGCCCTATACCAAAAGGAGGTTTGCCGGAGCAGAACACATGGACCATCCAATCAAGCCATCCCCGAACGTGATGGCAACGAAGTTTTCACCAGCGATTTTGATCAGTTGCTGGCTTTTTACGCCGATGAGCTCAGCCCAGCCGAAGCTGAAACCATCATGGGTGGCGGCAGACCTGCTCGAGCTTGGTTGAGGGCTCATCAGGTCGGTGAGGCCGCATTCAGTGCGGTCAGCTGCCTAAAGATCAAATTGGGCTGTGCATCTTTTCATTCCGTCGGCGAAGCCGGTTAAGGCCACACCAAATCCATTGATCTATGTCAATAATCCACTTGTTTGAAGCAAGTGGATTTTTTATTGTCGCAAACCGTGGGGCTTGATTGATGCCTGGGATAACGGTAGCAGAAACGAATGCAGATAGCTTCTTCTCGGGGAAACGAATGGTCCATGCGCAATCCAATCAAGCTGGGGAGATTGGTCGATGACAGCAGCGCCGTGACTGGAACGGCATTGGTGAATGCCATGTAGCCTCTCTGCTCACCCGCACCAAGCAACTGCTGCAAGAGCAAGATCTGTGGCGGCGACGGCTCAGCTTGAGCTGGTCAGATCTGATTTTGATCTCCGTTGGCAGCATTAGCTCCAATCCAGGCTACCCTTTGTTAGTTCATGATCGCCAGCTGGCGCTGTTACCCCAGCAATCGAACCGGCGCAAAGTGCTGCTGATGACCAGCTGCATGGGCTCAATCGGCGGCAACAGCTCCGGTAGCTCCTATGACGATCGGATCTCGAAGTAGGTGCTCTACATGACCAGCCACTCCAGCCAGTCCGCCTTCGAAATCCAGCCAGAACCGGCGTCCCTGTAGAGCCGTCTCCACCAGAAATAGAACCTGGAATTAAGGGCCGATCCCACCCCAGCCGTCGCTGAGAGGCCCAGGCTCCACTTCGCTGGCAAACACCTGGCCGATGTGGCGATCACCGCGGGCGCTGGCCAGGCTCACCTGGCGCTGGCGTTCGGCGAAACGGGCACGATCGGCCTCCCCCCGCTCCCCCTGGCAATGGGAGCAGCACACGCCGCTCACATAACTGGGGTGGTCCCGATCCGCGGCGGAAAGGGGCCTGCGGCAGCCATGGCAGAGGCTGTGCTCCCCAGGTTCGAGCTGGTGGTTCAGGGCCACCCGCTGATCGAACACAAAACACTCCCCCTGCCAGGCGCTGTCGGCTTCAGGTACCTCCTCCAGGTAGCGCAGGATGCCGCCCTGCAGCTGGTGAACGCCCTCAAAACCTTGGCGCCGCAACCAGGCCGTGGCCTTCTCGCAACGGATGCCCCCGGTGCAGAACAGGGCCAGGGCACGGGGCTGGGTGCGCTGCACCAGCGGCCGCAGCTGCCCCTCCACCCAGTCAGGAAAATCGCTGAAGTTCGCGATGGCGGGATCGAGCGATCCTGCGAAGCTCCCCACCGCCACCTCATAGGCATTGCGGGTGTCGATCACCAGGGTGCCTGGATCGCGAATCAGGGCATTCCAATCGGCGGCGGGCACATAGGTGCCCACGGGAGCTTGAGCACCCAGCTGCAGCTCCGGGCGACCGAGGGTCACGATCTCACGCTTGATCCGCACCTTGAACCGATGGAACACCGGCTCGGCCGCCTCGCTGTACTTCGGCTCCAGTGAGGCCAGGCGGGGATCGGAGCGCAGCAGGGTCACCAGGGCCTCAACGGCGGGCCCATCGCCACAGATGGTGCCGTTGAGGCCCTCCGCCGCCAACAGCACCGTGCCGCGCAGATCCACCGCCGCACCCAGCTCCAGCAGCCGCTGCCGCCAGAGGGGCAGCTCCTCCAGGGCCAACGGCACGAAGCGATAAAAGC
>CAIZOZ010000197.1 GCA_903934745.1 uncultured cyanobacterium | reverse complement strand
CTCCGGAGCTGGGCAGCGCCAGCGGCCAGTGGTGCTACACCGATGCGGCCGGAGCACCACTGTTCTGGGTGCAGCGCCTGGATCTGCTGCAGGGCGGCCGTAAGCGCAAGGTGTTCGTGCAGCGCACCTGGCTGGCTGGGCGTTGGCACTTCCCGTCCCGCCGCGATCCGTTCCGCTCCGACTGGCCGGCCCCCAGGCCGCTCTACCGGCTGGCGGAGTTAGAGCGCCACTTTTGGTCGCCTGTGCTGATCACCGAGGGGGAGAAGGCAGCCGATGCCGCCGTAGTGCTGTTCCCCGATCATGTGGTGGTGAGCTGGTGCGGCGGCAGTCAGGCCATTGGCAGCGTCGACTGGAGCCCCTTAGCCGGCCGTGCCGTCAGCCTCTGGCCCGATGCCGATACCAGTGGCCGCGAAGCGATGGCGCGGCTCTCGGCCCTACTGCTGGAACTCGGCTGCCTTGTGGCGGTGGTGCTGCCGCCGGGCAGTACGGAGGCGGACTGGGACCTGGTGGATGCACCGGGCGCAGCGGGCTGGGATCTGGCCGATGCCAGCTGGAGTCCTGCAGAGGCCCAGGCCTACCTGGAGGCCCATTGCCGAACAGTGCAACCACCGGAGCCAGAGGCCGACGACAACGCGAAAGCCCCGGCCGCTGCTCCGGCACCTGTGCTGCAGGAGAGTGCTTCTCTTGCAGTGCCGCCTGAGCGGCCAGGCCCCGCAGGCGGTGAGCCCTTCGTGTGCCTGGGCTACGACAGCGACGGCTACTTCTATCAACCGCGCTCCACCGGCCAGGTAATGCGGCTGGGCTCCTCTGCCCATGGCGGCGTGAACCTCTGCCGGTTGGCGCCCCTGGCCTACTGGGAAACCCTCTACCCCAATAAGCGGGGCGTGAACTGGACGGCCGCGGCTTCTGATCTGTTCTGCCGTCAGGCGGCGATGGGAATGTTTGATCCCGATCGCTTGCGCGGCCGCGGCAGCTGGTGGGACGAGGGCCGCTGCGTGCTGCATCTGGGCGATCGCCTGGTGGTGGATGGTGAGCCGCGGCCACTCAGTGCCACCCTCGCTAGCCGCTTTCATTACCAGCGCGGTACTGCCCTAGTGGGCACGGGGGCTGCCCAGCCGCTCAGCGACGAGGAGGCCCTGCTGGTGCTCACCTTGGCGGACCGCTTCCACTGGGAGGTGCCGGCTTCCGCAATGCTGCTGGCGGGATGGCTGACGCTGGCGCCGATCTGCGGTGCCCTGCGCTGGCGGCCCCACCTCTGGCTGAGTGGCCCGGCCGGCTCGGGCAAGTCGCACCTGTTTGAGCGCTTCTGCGGCGTGCTGCTGGCCGACTTGGCGCAGGTGTTCGTCGGCAGCGTCACAGAAGCTGGCATCCGCCAGACCCTGCGCTCCGACGCCCTGCCGGTGCTGATCGATGAGGCGGAGAGCAACGAGCGCGAGGACCAGCAGCGCATCCAGGCGATCTTGGCGCTGGCGCGGGTGGCGAGTTCCGAATCCCGCGCAGCGATCGTCAAGGGCTCACCTACAGGCGAGGTGGCGCGCTACTCGGTGCGCTCAATGTTCCTGCTCTCCTCTATCGCCACCGGTCTCAAGCAGGGTGCCGACCGGCGCCGCTTTGCGCCGCTCAACCTGCGCAGCCCCAGCGAGCTCCCCCAGCAGCAGCGGGAGGCGCACTGGCAGGCGCTGGACCGGGACCTCGAGCAGCTGATCACACCGGCGTTCGCCAACCGCTTGATCGCCCGCACCGTGGCGCTGATCCCGGTGGTCCGCCGCTCGATCGTCGTCTGCTCCCAGGTGGCGGCCGCTCACTTCGATTCCCAGGCCCTGGGCGATCAGTACGGCACCTTGCTGGCCGGTGCCTGGTCGCTGCAGGCCTCGCGCGTGCCCAGCGCGGCGGAGGTGCAGAGCCTGATCGATGGCGCGGACTGGAGCAGCTACCGCGAAAGCACGGAGGTCCCGGATGAGCGCCGCTGCCTCAACCGGATCCTGCAGCACCAGCTGCGGGTGGAGAGCGAGGAGCGCTCAGTGCTCTCCCGCACGGTGCTGGAACTGGTGGAGCTGGTGTCCAGCGCCCTGCCCTCACCGATGGAGCCGGTGCGGCCCGCTGATGCCGCCGACCTGCTGGCCCGCCATGGCCTGCGGGTGCGGGAGGGGGAGCTGCTGATCAGCAACAGCGCAGAAGCCATTGCCCGCATGCTGGCGGATACCGCCTGGGTGACCAATTGGGGTGCCATCCTCAGCCGCCTGCCTGGCGCCAGCCGCTCGCAGCTAGTGCACTTCCGCGGCCTGGGCAGCTCGCGGGCTGTGGCCCTGCCCCTGGCCATGCTCACCGGCGCCGGAGCGTTAGAAGGGGCCGCTCTCTAACAGGGCTGTTAGAGCAAAACCCCTTGCAGTGACTGGCTTCTAACGTTCTAACACTCCTACAGGGGGT
>CAIZOZ010000196.1 GCA_903934745.1 uncultured cyanobacterium | reverse complement strand
TCTGTGCAGATGTCGGGATGGATTCCCGCCGGCTGGTGGTCTGGATTGCAGCCGGAATCCTGGGGTTCCAGGGCGGCACCCTGGTCCTCGACCTGCTCAACTGCAGCGTGCTCTCCTGGCTCTATGTCCGCCGCCATGGGCTGGAGCTGAGCAGCCCTGCTCCGGCCACGGCTCAGAAACAGCCGGCGGGGGATCGGGAGGCACTGCCACGGGCGGGTGCGGGCCGCCCTGCTCAAACCCCCAACACCAGTGGCGCAAGTGCCAGAGAGGTGAACCTGATCAGGCTGCCTCCACCCTGAGGCGCTGGGTAGCCTTCCGCGTCCGCTGGAAGATCTGCCGTCATGTGGTTGGAGACCGCAGAGATCAGCACGCTCCTCAGGGTCAGCAGGCAGACGCTCTGGCGCCTGCGTCGCCGTCGTTTGCTCAAGGAGGGGCAGCATTGGACCAGGAAGACTCCAGGCTGCCCCCGTTCCGACATCCTTTGGCACGCGCTTCGCTGTGAGCTCGCCCTGGGCCGGGTTCCCCACTAACCCAATCCTGCGGCCTGCAGCTTTCTGGCCAGCTCAATGAGCTCCGGTGTGACCCCAGCAGGCAAGGCAGGTATTACCTCAGCTGCAGGGATTGCTGGGGCTCCCGCTGTCCTTTGCTCCGAGTTGCGGCCTTCATCAAGGTCTCGCTGCCTCAGGAGGTGGGCCAGCTTGTGCTCAGCCCGCTCCTCGATCAGATAGCGGCTGGAATGAACGGCTTCGCTGTGCCCCATGGAGGCCGCCTTGACCGCCGTGGACCAGGTTGTCGTTGCCTTGGCCCGCAGCGCCCAGGCGTGGCGTAGGTCGTAAAGCTTGCAGCGATCGCGTTTGGCCTTGGGTTTCGGCTTCCCGGGCAGTTGTCGGGGCTGATGATAGCCAAACAGCTTGATCGGGAGCTCCCGATCCTCGCGGCCTCGGTTACGCAACCAATGGGCCAGATAGACCGACAGCTCACCGTTGTTGAAGAACTGCACAGTGCCGTCGTCTCGCACAGCGGTCTTGACCGGGTGGCGGCGCCTCAGCTCCGCGAGCATGGACTTCGAGTGGTCGTGATCGTTGAGGCGGTAGCGGTTCACCCACTCCCTGGGCAGAGGCAGGGCAAAGCGATGACCTGTCTTGGTCTCGGCCCCATCCCCATGGCTCTCGAAGCTCCCGACCTCGATCACCTCCGCATCGGCCTCCACCTCCCCAGGTAGCCGGTCGATGTGCCACACCTCATGACCCCGCAGGCCATAGGTGGCGATCACGGCCATCACCCAACCCCTCAAAGGCTCGCTTTGCTGCAGTTGGTCCAACCAGGCCTCGATGTCATCGGTACGGGGGATGAAGCGAGGTGCGGGTGCGCGCAGCTTGCCGGCACTTTTCTTGAGCTGGTCGAGCCTGGCCCGCAGTTCAGGCGTGGCAATCGCGATGCTGCGTTGAGCCAGATAATTCACCATCTGGAGCACGCCATAGAAGCCCTTGCTGTTGTAAGACCGGCGGATCAGCTGACTGCTGCGGTCCTCCCGCCAGAGCTGCAGCGACGCTGGCGTGTACAAGCAGAACTCCTCCAGCGCTCTCGTGGTGGCGATCTGGTCGGCAGCAAAGGTGCGGCCGAAATAGCCGTTCGGCTTGAAGCAGGTGAAGGGATTGCGATCTCGGGCCTTGGGCCCCCCAGGCGCGATCCAGCCCTGGACCGCGGCGCAGATCTCCCCCCAGCGCTGGTGCTGCTGGATAGGGGCTCGGCCATCGGCCGCCTCCAGAACCTCCCAGCTCAGGGGCGCCCCACCCTGGACGGCCCGCTGATGGGCCCGGAGGAGCAGCTCGGCCAGATCCCAGCAGGCCTGATCGTCATCCAGCCGGAAGCCGCGGGCAGCCTGTTGGCGTCTGGGCGGCAGGGTGTCGTACACCTGGATGAAGGGGCTTCTGGAGGCCTGCTTGATCCGGTAGCGGCAGCCCGCAGCCTGGAGGCGCAGCTGGGCCTGACTGAACGTGTCCTTGGCACGCATGGCAGGGGGGCAGTCTCAACGCCAAAGTCTCGCCAAAGCGTGAGGAACTTTGTTCCTCAAAACCGCTACGCAGGGAGTCATCTGGCTACGGACTGGTACAGCTGCCGCACTGACCAGGCTGCTTGAAAAGCCTTGCCTCAACTGGCTTTTGCACCAGAATTCATGCTGCGTCTGAAATGGGTCGCCTGAGATTCGAACTCAGGACCAATCGGTTAAAAGCCGAGTGCTCTACCGCTGAGCTAGCGACCCGTTCGATGTTGCCCCCGAGGGGCTAGGCCGGTGTTGGCAATCCCGATGAAGGACCACCTGCAACTGCCACCCAGAGAACGTATCACCCGGCCAGGCCCCTCCCGCAAGTGCATCAGCCTGCAGAGCAACGGCGCCAGCCGGATCTGCAGGGCACGGGGCCCATTCAGGCCCGGGCCGATTGAGAATCGCTTCAATCGCCGCTCGACCGTGCCCGATGCCCCCTGGCCCGCTCCCCAGGTCCATGCCGATGCCTGGGTGGCCGCTTCGGCCGTCTTGATCGGTGATGTGCAGATGGCGGCCGGTTCCAGCCTCTGGCCGACAGCTGTGGCCCGCGGCGATGTCTGTCCGATCCAGATCGGTGAGAGCAGCAACGTGCAGGACGGCGCGATCCTGCACGGCGATCCGGGCCAACCCGTGACGATCGGTGCCTTCGTGACGATCGGCCATCGGGCCGTGATCCATGGCGCCACGATCGAAGACGGCTGCCTGATCGGCATCGGCGCCATCGTGCTCAATGGCGTCACCGTGGGCGCCGGCTCCCTGGTGGCCGCTGGATCGGTGGTGACCCGCGATGTACCTCCCGCCAGCCTGGTGATGGGGGCACCGGCCCAGCTGAAACGGCAGCTGAGCAGCGAGGCCATGCAGCAGCAATGTGAGCATGCCCGGCGTTACAGACAGCTGGCGATGGCCCATGCCGGCCGAAGCAGCCAGCCGGGATTCCCCTAAGATCCCCAAACTCCTGCCCCTTGTCGTCATGGACCTTCGGCTGCTCCTGGTCGCTGCCCCGATTCTCCTGGCTGTGGGCTGGGCTGGCTTCAACATCGGCCGTGCCGCCGTCGGCCAGCTGCAGTTGATGCTCAAGCGCGCCCGCGCCTGAGTTCGCCCGGCATTTGTTTTGCCCTTGCTGCCCTCTGCCCAGAGCTGACCGACGGTGACTGCTGAGCTCCTGGTGATCGGTGCAGGGTTGGCGGGCACCGAAGCTGCCTGGCAGATCGCTTCTGCCGGCTTGCCGGTGCGGCTGGTGGAGATGCGTCCGGTGCGGCGTTCCCCTGCCCACCACAGCGCTGAGTTCGCCGAACTGGTGTGCAGCAATAGCTTCGGCGCTCTCTCGGCCGATCGGGCGGCAGGGTTGCTGCAGGAAGAGCTGCGGCGCCTGGGGTCCGTGGTGATCCGCACCGCGGATATCCATGCGGTGCCGGCCGGCGGAGCGTTGGCGGTGGATCGGGGCCAGTACAGCGCCGCCCTGACGGCGATGCTCGAGGCCCATCCGCTGGTGTCGGTCGAGCGGTGCGAACAGCTGCAGCTTCCGGCAGCGAGTCAGATCGCAGTGCTGGCCACCGGCCCGCTCACCAGTGAGGCCCTCGCCGCGGACCTGCGCCAGTTCACCGGCCGCGACGCTTGTCATTTCTTTGATGCCGCCAGCCCGATCGTGGCCGGCGAAAGCATCGACCTGTCGCGCGCCTTCCGGGCCAGCCGCTACGACAAGGGCGACGCCGACTACATCAACTGCCCGATGGACCGGGAGCAGTTTCTGGCTTTCCGCGAGGCGTTGTTGCAGGCGGAACAGGCCGAACTCAAAGACTTCGACCAAGCCAGCGCCAGCTTCTTCGAGGGCTGCCTGCCGATTGAGGAACTCGCCCGCCGCGGTGAGGACACGATGCGCTACGGACCGCTCAAGCCGATCGGCCTCTGGGATCCCCGCTGGGGTGATGTCAACGACCGCGACGTGCGCCGCGCCAATCGCGCCTATGCCGTGGTGCAACTGCGCCAGGAGGACAAAGGCGGTCGCCTCTGGAATCTGGTCGGCTTCCAGACCAATCTCAAATGGGGCGAACAGGCACGGGTGCTGCGGCTGATTCCAGGCCTGGAGAACGCCGAGTTCGTGCGCTTCGGCGTGATGCATCGCAACACCTTCCTGGAATCCCCCCAGTTGCTTGATGCCACCCTGCAATTCCGCAGCCGCCCCCACCTGCTGGCCGCAGGCCAGATCACCGGCACCGAGGGCTACGCCGCGGCCGTGGCCGGCGGCTGGCTGGCGGGCACCAACGCCGCCCGTCTGGCCCTGGGGCAGCCGCCAATCAGCCTGCCGCCCACCACCATGGCCGGGGCGCTGACCCACTTCATCGCCACCGCTAGCTGTGGTGAAAGCCGTTCCGGCAAGGGTCGCTTCCAGCCCATGCCACCCAACTTCGGCCTGTTGCCCGAACTGGCCGAACCCATCCGCGACAAACGCCGCCGCTATGGCGCCTACCGCGACCGCTCCCTGCAGGATCTGGAGCCCTTTACGCTGGCCAGCTGCGCCGACACCGCGCTCCAGGTGGCCTGAAACGCCCAGGCGTTGGCCCAGGCCGCTGAACCGGAAGCCTGGCGGGCCAGGGAGGAAGGGGCGCGGCGCCATCGGCAGGAGCACTGGCCACCGATGGCTTCCTAAGCTCAGTCCGCGCCGTTGTTCCATGCTTTGACCGCTGCCAGCCCGGAGCCTTGCTGGGATGTGATCGTGATCGGTGCCGGCATCGGCGGCCTGGTGACCGCCTCCCAGCTGGCCGCCAAAGGGGCGAAGGTGCTAGTGCTGGAGCGCTATCTGATCCCGGGTGGTTCGGGCGGCAGCTTCAAGCGTGAGGGCTACACGTTTGATGTGGGCGCCTCGATGATCTTCGGCTTCGGCGAGAAGGGTCACACCAACCTGCTCACCCGCGCCCTGGCCGATGTGGGCGAACACTGCACCACCATCGCCGATCCGGTGCAGCTCGAGTATCACCTGCCCGCTGGCCTACAGATTGCCGTTGACCGCGACTACGAACGCTTCCTGGCCGAGCTGATTGCCCGCTTCCCCCACGAGGCCAGCGGCATTCGCCGCTTCTATGACACCTGCTGGCAGGTGTTCCGCTGCCTCGATGCGATGCCGTTGCTGTCGCTGGAGGATCCCGCCTATCTGGCCAAGGTGTTCTTCAAGGCGCCCTTGGCCTGTCTCGGGCTGGCCCGCTGGCTGCCGGTGAATGTCGGTGCTGTGGCCCGCGCTCACATCAGCGATCCGGCGTTGCTCAAGTTCATCGACATGGAATGCTTCTGCTGGTCGGTGATGCCGGCGGATCAGACACCGATGATCAATGCCGGCATGGTGTTCTCCGATCGCCATGCCGGTGGCATCAACTACCCCAAGGGAGGCGTTGGCGTCATCGCCGAGCAACTGGTGCGGGGCCTGGAGCGCCATGGCGGCAGCATTCGCTACCGCGCCCGGGTCAGCAAGGTGCTGCTGGAGAACGGCCGTGCCGTGGGGGTGCAGCTGGCGGACGGGGAGCAGATCCGGGCCACGCGAATTGTGAGCAATGCCACCCGCTGGGACACCTTCGCCGGCGAGCCCGGCAGCGAGGGGGCGGTGGCCCAGCCGCTGGTGGATGCGGCCCATACGCCCGCCGCCGAGCGCACCTGGCGCCGCCGCTACAAGCCGTCGCCGTCGTTCCTGTCGCTGCACCTGGGGGTGAAGGCCGACGTCATCCCCAGCGGCACCCACGTGCACCACCTGCTGCTGGAGGAGTGGAGCGACATGGATGCGGAGCAGGGCACCGCCTTCGTCTCGATCCCCACCCTGCTCGATCCCTCCCTGGCGCCCGAAGGCCACCACATCGTTCACAGCTTCACGCCCTCATCGATGCAGCACTGGCAGGGCCTGTCGCCCAGCGCCTATGCCGCCAAGAAGCAGGCCGATGCCCAGCGGCTGATTCAGCGCCTGGAGGCCTTCCTGCCCGGCCTCAGCGGCGCCATCAGCCATCGGGAGGTGGGCACCCCGCGCAGCCATCGCCGCTTTCTGGGCCGCTCCGGTGGCAGCTACGGCCCGATTCCGGCGTTGCGGCTGCCCGGTCTGCTGCCGATGCCCTTCAACCGCACCGGCATCACCGGGCTCTATGGCGTCGGCGACTCCTGCTTCCCAGGCCAGGGCCTCAACGCCGTCGCCTTCAGCGGCTTCGCCTGTGCCCATCGCATCGGTGCCGATCTCGGCCTCAACCCCTGGGCGCTGCCGGATTGAGGCTGTTGCCACCACCTTGACAGCCTTGATCCCGCTCAGGGTTGGGTAAAGGGTCAGAGGTGGGAAAACGAACAGTGGGTCATCGGCTCCGGCATCGCCACCGTGAGGGATTCGAACCAGGCCACCGCCCGCACAATGTCGTCCAGCAACTGATCGGCCATGTGACGGCTGAAACCAGCCCGCACCACGATGCGCAGCACGGCCCGATGCTGCTGATCCGGCGGCAGGGTGTAGGCGGGCACCAGCCAGCCCCGCTCCCGCAGCTTGTCGGAGAGGTGGAACACGCTCCAGAAGCGCACCCGCGGCTCCAGTTCCAGGCAGAACACCGGCAACTGGCCGAGCGGATGGCTCACCAGTCGTAGCGGCGGCAGCACCGCCAGCTGATCGGCCAGATGGCAGGCGATCGCCTCCAGCAAAGCCATCCGCTCGCGGTAGCCCTGGCGGCCGAGATGGACGAAGTTGAAGTACTGCGCCACCACCTGGGCCCCCGGCCGCGAGAAGTTCATGCCGATCGTCGGGGTGACGCCACCGAGGTAGTTGACGTCAAAACGCAGCTCCCTCGGCAGCAGGGCGTCCTGGCGCCAGAGCAGCCAGCCCACCCCCGGCAGCACGCCGCCGTATTTGTGGCCACTGGCATTGATCGACACCACCCGCGGCAAGCGAAAGTCCCAGATCCACTCCGGCGCGTTGAACGGCGCCACGAAGCCGCCGGAAGCCGCATCGATGTGCAGGGGAATCGCCAGGCCGCTGCGCTGCTCCAGGTGATCAAGGGCAGTGGCAATCGCCGCGATCGGCTCATAGCTGCCATCGACGACGCTGCCCACCACCCCCACCACGCCGATGGTGCCGGCATCGCAATGGGCCGCCGCCGCCTCAGCCTCCAGATGCAGCCGATCCGGTCCCAACGGCACAAAGCGGGGTTCCACCTCGAAGTAGGCACAGAACTTGTCCCAGCAGACCTGTCGATTGGCCCCCATCACCAGATTGGGCCGTGGCGCCGCGGCAGCATCAGCACCCAGCTGGCGCTGGCGCCAGTGCCACTTGAGCACCAGGCCGGCCAGCATGCAGGCCTCACTGGAGCCGGTGGTGGAGGTGCCGACCGCATCACTGGGATCGGGGGCATGCCAGAGGTCCGCCAGCATCAACAGGCAGCGCCGCTCCAGATCGGTCGTCTGGGGGTATTCGTCCTTATCGATGATGTTCTTATCGGCGCATTCGCCCATCAACCGCAATGCTTCCGGCTCCATCCAGGTGCCGACGAAGGTGGCCAGGTTGAGGCGGGCATTGCCATCGAGCATCAGATGCCCGTGAATCAGCTCATAGGCCAGATCCGCGCGCAGACCCTGATCGGCCAGCCGCTGCTCAGGGATGTCAGCCGGCAGCCGGGCTGCGATCGAACGAGCGCGTAACTGGCCCCGCAGACCTGCCGCCACGCTCTCAGCGGCGAGGGGATGGCGAGCGGCCTGGTTGAACTCCATCCCACAACCTCCAACGGGACGGGCCCCATCCGATCCCCTTGTTCTATCCGTTCTCGGCTGGGTTGCAGTGGCACTCGCCCAGCGGCCAGCCGCCCAGAATCAGCCGAGCCCGCCCGCCGTCCCGGCCATGGATCCCACCTGCGCTCGGGTGCACAGCTACGTGCACCAACGACCACCCGCCGCCGGGGAGGGCCTGCGGCTGGCGCTCTGGCAGGGCAGCGGCAACGCCGCCAGCAGCGCTGCCGTGGCCGAAAACCTGGAGCGGCTGGAGCAGGTCTGCAGCCTCGCCGCCGCTCACGGGGTGCAATTGCTGGCCTTCCCGGAGCTCTACCTAAGTGGCTACATCGTCACCCCGGAGCTGGCCTCGGCCCTGGCGGAATCGGTCGACGGCCCCAGCCTGCAACGGGTAGCCGCCGCCGCCCGCCGCCATGGTCTGGCGATCGCCTGTCCCTATCCAGAGCGGGCCCGGGTGGCCGGAGCGGAGCGCTTCTATGACGCCATTGCCCTGTTCGGCGCCGACGGTTCGCTGCTGCGCAACTACCGCAAAACCCACCTCTGGGGTCCGGAGGAACAACGCTGCTGGAGTGCTGGTTATCGCCACGCCGAAGAGGGGCCGGCCCTGACGGTGCAGAGGGTGAACGGGCTGCCGCTGGGGCTGTTGAACTGCTATGAGGCCGAATTCCCCGAGCTCACCCGCGCCCTGAGCCTGCAGGGAGCCCGGCTGGTGCTGATCCCCACCGCCGCCGATGCCTGGGCGATCCTCAGCAACGGAGAGCGCACCGATCGCCCCTACCCGGATGTCTCCCGCAGCCTGCTGCCGGCCCACGCCTTTGAAAACGACTGCTTCATCGCCTACGCCAATCGCTGCGGCATCGAAACCGTGAACGGCCGGCCGATGGCCGCCTATCTGGGCAACAGCATCATCTGCGGGCCCCATGGGGATGTGCTGGTGGCGGGCCCCCCCCCACCCCCCC
>CAIZOZ010000195.1 GCA_903934745.1 uncultured cyanobacterium | reverse complement strand
GGATGCCCGTAGCGGCGCAAGCGTTCAGCCTGTCTCTGGGGGCTGGATTGGGCCGTTCCGGGGCGGTCCTTGCCGCGGTCGGGCTCGGCCATCTTGATGTCGCTCACGCGGCAGCTTTGCGCCCTGAGCTGATCGTGCCCGGTCCCCGGCGCTCTGGCGAGTCTCCTGCTGCCAAGACCCACCGGGGCCAGGATCAGTCCCTGGGCTCCCAACTGGCGCAAGCTCAGAGTCCAGTGGTTCAGGCGTCGGAGTTCCGGCCTGCAGCCATCCCCGCCAGCACCACCTCTTCGGAGCTTGTCTGGCTGATCGCGGGCTTTGTGGTTCTCGGTTCTGGCTTGCTGCTCCTGCTGAGCTGGCGCCAGGGTTGGTCTGGGCTCTGGGGGCGCCGGCGGCGCAACTCCAGCCGCGATCGGCTGCTGCCCCGGCCTGGATTCGGTCCTCGCACCTCCCATGAGCGCCTGCATGATCCGGTTTATCTGCGGCGCCTGCTGGAAGCTGAGCTGGAGAGCTCCAGCCCACGCAAATCCAAGCTCTGAGCTGCCGTCCTGAGCTCGCCGCTGCAGGGGGTTGGTCGCCGACGGTTTTGGGAGCCGATCGGTCCTGGCTCCCAGGCCTTCAACCCTCAGGCCTCCAGAGGAGGTTCGTGTCATCCCAATCTTGCTTTCAGCGCAACAGCGAAATCGCGAAATTTTATAAGAATTGATGGCAGAAGAGCGGCGTCATCATGTTCTTTTTTCTCTGGTCAGATTTCAATCCCTGCCCTGGAGAATTGCCCGATTTCAGTGATCTCCTGCTTCCCGGATGGATGGTCTTGGCTGACCAGGCCGAGGAAGGCCATGGCGCCGATGCCATGCACTCAGGGGGGGGCAGGTCAGGGATCCGTTTCAGCCGAGCTGGAGCCCTTCCACCCCTTGCCAGCCGAAATAGGCAGCCAGCAGCAGGCTCGCCGCCCCAACGATCGGGTCGGCGTTGGTGAACAGCCATTGTTTGCCCCCCAGCAGGGCCGGCTGCACCCGTTGCTGCCCCAGCAGCAGCACCGCCAGGAACGGCACCAACAACAACAGGCCGGTGGCGAGGCTGAACAGGCCACCGATCAGCAGCTCCTGGCCCTGGCCCAGGCCTGAGGCCAGCAGCTCGCCACTGGCCTTGGCATAGAGAAAGACATCGTCGGGGCTCACCACCTGAACCAGGGCACTCAGGCCCAGCAGCGGCAGCAGCGGCATGGCGCAGAAGCGGTCCAGCTGGCCGGACCAGGCCGGCGTACCGGTGCCTTCCTTGCGGTCGAGCAGTTGTTTCATGCCCACCCCGAGCAACACGCCGGCCGCGATCAGATCGAGCCCGGTGCGATGGGAGGTTCCTTTGTCCATGCTCAGCAGCAGGCCGTGGCCCACGGTGAGCAGCAGGGCCACCTCCAGCACGGAGATCACCAGCCAGCCGGCCACGAACCAGCCGCCCCGCCGCAGTGGATCCGTGCCCACCAGCAGCAACAGCAACAGGGCGATGTGCAGGGGGCTGAAGCCGATCGCCAGGGCGAAACCGAGCAATTCACTCCCGAGGGTGGCAAGGTTCAGGGCCGGACTCCAACAGAAGGCCCATTCTGAAGGGTGCGGCGCTCGCCAGCGGCCGTCAGGTTCCAGCGCAACAGGGCCCGCTGTTGGCGCTCGTAGCCCAGCACACCGATGCCGCCGGTGCCCAGCACCAGCAGGGCCCCTCCCTGGGCCCCGAGGCCGAGCCAGGTGGCGGCCAGGCTGCGCAGCAGATGGCCATGGGCAAACAGGGCGATGCGGCAGGGAGCTTCGCTGTTGGCCAAGGGCCCCCTGACCGGCAGCGGAGCTGAAGACGAGTCCATCGAGCTGGAGCTGGCGGGCGAGTCGCTGGTGTGCAACCAGCTGCCGGCGGCGGTGTTGGGGGGGCATCGTTGTGGCGGCTCCCCGGCCAAGGCCAAGGCCAGGGCCCGGGCGATCACCCGCTCACAGCGGATCTGGACCGCTGCGCCATCCTCCCCAGCCGGACAGCCATGGCTCCAGATCGTCCAGTCGCTCTGGCTGCGGTGAATCTCGGCGGTGGTGATGCCCTCGTAGGCGCCGTAATCCCACTCATGCAGATCGTCCCAGATCTGGGCCGCAGCACCCAGCCCCGCCAGCTCGCAGGTGCGGCGCGCCCGCTGCAGCGGACTGGTGGCCACCGCCGTGAAGGCGAGGCCCTGCAGCAGGGGTGCCAGAGATCTGGCTTCGTCTTCGCCTTCGGCCAGCAGGGGCAGATCGGTGCGGCCCGTGTGGCGGCCATTGCGAGCCCATTCGGTGGCGCCATGGCGCAGCAGCCACAGTTCCAGGCCCCGGTCGGGCCGGGGGTCAGCGGCGGATTTCAAACCAGTCCGATCCAGTGGGGGGGACGCGGCTGCTGGCCACACTGCTCACCAGGGCGCCCTGGGGGCCCTTCTCACACCAGAGCTGCAGCTCGCTCAGCATCAGCGGCACGCCTTCGGCTTCCACCTCCACCGAGCCATCGGCCAGGTTGCGCACCCAGCCACTGAGGCCCAGCTCCTGGGCGCGCCTGAGGCAGCCGGCCCGGTAGCTCACCCCCTGCACCAGCCCCCGCACACTCAGCCGCCAGCGCTCACTGGGCGTGCTGGGACGGTGGTCGGAGGGCTGCAGAAAGCGCCGTTCGGCGGCAGCGGCCCGCAGCGCCCGGCTGCGGCGGCCAGCCTCCGGGGAATCACCGGGCACCCAGCCCAGTGGAGATGTAGCCAGCTTGCGTGAATGGTCGCGCTTGTCCATCCTTCTGCCCTCCGTGGAGAACCCCAGCCTTCAAGCTGCCACAAGCTTGCCGCTGCTGGCAACGTCAGGTCGGGTTCCAGTTGCCAACGGTGAAATTCATGGCCCCGCAGCCGTTCGCCCTGGCGCACCAGCAGCCCATCGCCGCTGGCTTCCGCCTCGCGGTAGCCGAGGCTGAGCGGACCGCGTCGCGCCGTCAGCGGCAGCACCCCCGCCATCGCATGGCTGCGGCCTTCGCCATCCTCCAGGTGCTGGCCGAGCAGCAGCAGGCCGCCACATTCGGCCACGATCGGCAGGCCAGCGCCGGCGGCCGCGGCCAGCTGGCCCAGGCTGCGCCGACTGGCGGCCAGGGTTTCGGCATGGAGTTCCGGGTACCCCCCAGGCAGCAGCACCGCCCGGCAGTCCGGTGGCAGGGGATCGTCGGCCAGGGGGCTCCAGGGCTGGGGCTCCAGGCCCACGGCCTTCAGCAACTCTGTGGCTTCCGGGTAACGGAAATGGAAGGCAGCATCGGTGGCGATCGCCACCGGCAGGGGCCCTGCTGGCCGCTGGGCGGCCACCTGGGGCTTGGCAGCCAGTGGGGGCTGGGGCGCCAGGGCTGACAGGGCCCAGGTGATCGGATCCTTGTCCTGCCCCTGGCGGACTGGTGGTTCCAGCAGCGGCCAGAGCCGCTCCAGATCGAGGTGCTCCTGGGCCAGCTGCGCCCAGAGGCGCTGCCGTTCGCCCAGGTCATCCAGCTCCTGGGGGGGCAGCAGGCCGAGATGGCGTGAGGGCAGATCGAGGCTGGGGTGCTGGGGCAGTACGCCCAGCAGCGGCACCGCGATCGAGGCCAGGGCTTCCGCCAGCAGGGCCCGATGCCGCTCGCTGCCGACCCGGTTGAGCACCACCCCCGCCAGCCGCACAGCGGGCGGACCGTGGTCGCGGAAGCCTCGCACCAGGGCCGCCAGCGAACCGGCCTGGCGGGAGGCCTCCACCACCAGCACCACGGGCAGATCGAGCAGGGCGGCCACGGCCGCCGAGCTGCCCTCGCTGCTGGGGCCGCGGCCATCGAACAGGCCCATCACCCCCTCCACCAGCACCCGATCGGCCCGACTGCCGTGCCACTGGTAACAGCGCCGCACCCATTCGCTGCCGCAGAGCAGGGGATCGAGATTGCGGCAGGGGCGCTCCGCCACCGCCGTCAGTAACTGGGGATCGAGGTAGTCGGGGCCCACCTTGAAGGGCTGAAGGCTGAGGCCTCGCTGGCGGGCGACGGCCGTCAGGCAGAGGCTCAGCAGGGTCTTGCCGCTGCCGCTGCAGGGGGCGGCGATCAGGCAGCCCAAGGGCTCAGCGCGGCAGGATCGTGGCCGCCAGCGGCGCTGCCGACGCCAGCAGGGGATTGGTGGTGTCGTGGCCACCGCCCAGCAGGCGCGCCATCTCCATCTCCTCGTTTTCCTCGGGCAGGGGAACCACTTCCTCCACCAGCTCCATCGCCGCCATGCCGCCCGATTCGAGCCGCATGCAGCCCCCCGATTCCGAGCAGAGGATGACGCATAGGGCAGGGCGGTCGGCCGGTTCACAGATCAGGCGCAGGCCCACGATCGCACCCGGGTGCGCCTTGGGAAGCCCCACCGGCACCGGCATCTGCCGGAAGCGCACGGTGGTGCCATCGGTGCGTTGGAACTCGGCGTTGATCCCACCGGGCTCTTCGGCCGGGGAGCTGTCGATCAGATGCCAGCCGAGCCGATCGGCCATCCAGGCGGTCAGCAGCAGACCCTTCACCGGGTGATCGCCTTCAACGTCGATGTCGAGCTGCACCACATGGGCAAGGGCATCGCGGCGCGAAGGGGGATCAAACACCATCGCGAGCGATTCACGCCAGCTGCGCAGGCGCAACCAGTTCAGATCATTCACCGCCTGGCCCGCTTCGATCCGCTCCACCAGCACATCCAGGCAGCGGGCCGGCTGGCCGAGGGAGGTGTCGATCACCAGCCGGCGCGGCAGCGGGGCCAGGGCCTCGAGCATCTCTGGCGGTTCATCGAGACTGCTGTTCCACCACACCCAGCAGGGCAGGGCTTCATCGATCAGCGGCTGGATCAACGGCAGACCCTGGCGCAGGGCCTCCATGCCGCCACGCAGCACGATCGCATCGCCGCAGGCGGCGCCGGCCCCGCCCTCATCCGGCAGCGGGCAGTAGGCGGCCACCATCGTTTCCAGCGACTGGCTGGCATCAAGGGTGGGAACCAGGGTGATCAGCCGCCGGGGGGTGTGGACACTGATCGCATTGGGGATGAACTGACCCCGCAAATCCTGGGCCTCCAGCTGGCCTTCCAGCTGGCCCACCTTCCAGGCCAGGCGCGGGTCCATCGGTGCGGTGCTGAAGGGCAGATCACAGTCGGCGGTGATCAGGCGGGCCGCTTCGATCAGATCGTCGCGCTCCAGACCCCGGATCGGCCCTTCGATCCGGCCGATACGCACCATCTGCTGCTCCAGCCAGGAGGGCTCCCAGATCAGCAGGGTGAAGGTGGCCGCTCCTGTGGTCCCCTCCAAGCCGTGATTCCACAGCCGGTCAAGGTAGGGGTAAACCTCTGCGGGCGGCACGTCTAAGGGGGCCTGCAGGGTCAGCTGGGTGGACATGAAGGCGACGGGTGACGGGGTGAACGACGGGAAGGGCTGAACGGGAAGCGGTGCGGGGGCTGGTGGCCGGGGTCAGGGCCGGCGCCAGCCCAGGCCGTCATCGCCCAGCAGGCTGTCGGCGGCAGCGGGGCCCCAGGTGCGGGCTTCGTAGGGATGCACCGGCAGCTGCCAGGGGGATTCCTCGATCAGCTCCAGCAGGGGGGTGTAGAGGCGCCAGGCGGCCTCGACTTCGTCGCTGCGGGTGTAGAGGGTGGGATCGCCGAGCATGGCGTCGGCCAGCAGTCGCACATAGCCCTCGTCGGAGGGTTCGCCGAAGGAATCGTCGTAGGAGAAGCCCATGTCCACCGGCCGGCTGCGCATGCCGGAGCCGGGAGCCTTCACCTCGAACTTGATCTCAGCCCCCTCATCGGGCTGGATGCGCAGGATCAGCTGGTTGGGGGTGGGGGCGCCACCGGCCGCATCGAACAGGTGCACCGGCGCCTGGCGGAAGGTGAGCACCACTTCCGAGAGCCGCTTCGGCAGGCGCTTGCCGGTGCGTAGGTAGAAGGGCACGCCCTGCCAGCGCCAGTTGTTGATGAACAGCTTCATCGCCACGTAGGTCTCGGTGGTGCTGTTGGCGTTGACGCCAGGCTCCTGCCGGTAACCACTCAGGGGCCGGGCGCGGGAACCGCCGCTGCTGTACTGGCCGCGCACACAGCATTTCCAGGGCTCGTCTTCATTGGCCAGACGGGCCGCCTGCAGCACCTTGGCCTTCTCGTTGCGGATCGCCTCGGCGTCGAAGCGACCCGGCGGTTCCATCGCGGTGAGGGCCAGGATCTGGGTGAGATGGTTCTGCACCATGTCGCGCAGGGCACCGGAACTCTCGTAGTAGCCGGCCCGGTCTTCGACCCCCACCGTTTCAGCGGCGGTGATCTGGACGTTGGCGATGTAGTTGCGGTTCCAGATCGGCTCAAAGATTGTGTTGGCGAAACGCATCACCAGGATGTTCTGGACCGTTTCCTTGCCCAGGTAATGGTCGATGCGGAAGACCTGGCTCTCCTTGGCGCAGGCCTGCACCACCTTGTTGAGCTGCTGGGCGCTGCCGTAGTCGCGGCCGAAGGGCTTCTCGATCACCACCCGGCTGCGCTCGGCATCGGCCAGCAGGCCGGCGGCGGCCAGGGCGCGACAGCCGCTGCCGTAGAACTCCGGCGACACCGACAGGTAGAAGGTGCGATTGCCGCGGGTGGCCCGCAGCCGATCGATGCCTTCCAGGCGCTGGCCCAGCCGCACCAGGTGATCGGCTTGCTGCAGATCCACCGGCTCATAAAACAGGCCTTGGGAGAACTGTTCCCAGGCGCTGGGGTGGTCGGCGATTTCGTTGGCGAGGGCCTCGCCCATCTTCGAGCGGAATTCTTCGTCACTCCAGGGCCGGCGGGCGCAACCGAGCACGGCGAACTCGCTGGGCAGGCGCCGCTGGCGGAACAGCTCGAACAGGGCCGGCACCAGCTTGCGGTGGGTGAGGTCGCCGCTGGCCCCGAAGATGACGATGCACTGGGGCGTGATCACCCGCTCCTGGCGCAGACCCACCCGCAGCGGATTGGTGAGCAGCGTGGTCATGGGGCGCGGCGTTCGACGACACCCTGGTTTAACGGCTGGGGGTGCCGATGGCCGGCTCCAGCCCAGTTGACGCCGGGCTCTGTGAGCGTTCGCCCATCGGCGAGGCGCCGTCGCTAACCAACAAAAAAGCCCGCCGAGGCGGGCCGTGGCCAGTGGAGCGCTCGCTCAATAGGTTTCAACGTGCCAGCGCTCGGCTTTCTTGAGCTGGGGACGCAGCTCAGCCCAGTTCAGACCCTTGGCGGCGGCGGCGGCGGTCATGGCTTCGTCGATGCCGGGTTCCATGCCGCGCAGACCGCACATGTAGACGTGGGTTTTGGGGTTTTCGATCCAGGAGAAGATTTCCTCGGAGTTCTCCAGCACCCGGTCCTGGATGTACATGCGGCCGCCTTTGGTGTTCTCCTGCTCACGGCTGATCGCCTTGGTGTAGCGGAAGTGCTCGGGGAAGTCGCTCAGGTACTGCTGCAGGTCGTCTTCGTAGAGAAGGTTGGCGGTCTTGGGGGCTCCCATGAACAGCCAGGCCTTGCCGCGGAACTGGTACTCGGGGTTCTTGGCCCGCTCGCCGTGGTCGAACATGCGGCGCAGATAGGCCCGCATCGGCGCAATGCCGGTGCCGGTGGCCAGCATGATCACGTTGGCCTCTTCGTCGGGGGGCAGCAGCATCTCCTTGCCCACCGGACCGGTGATCTTCACCTTGGCGCCGGGCTCGATGTCGCAGAGGAAGGAGGAGCAGACGCCGTTGATCGTCTCGCCATCCTTCTCGTACTGCAGCTGGCGCACGCAGAGCGACACGGTGTGATCGGCCAGGTCGTCGCCGTGGCGGGTGCTGGCGATCGAATAAAGGCGCAGCTTGTGCGGTTTGCCGTTGGCGTCGGTGCCGTCGGGAATGATGCCGATCGACTGGCCTTCGACGTAGTGCAGCAGGGGATCACCACCGCTGAGGTCGAAGCTGATGTGGTTCACCCGGCCGATGGCCCCATCGGTGAGCAGGCTGTAATTGCCGGTGACGGTGCCGATGAAGGGATTCTTCGGTTTGTAGAGGTTGACCGGAACGGCGGCGTGATTCACAGCTGCTGGGGCGGACGGTTGGGGGGCGGTTTCGGGCTGAGCTGGCGGGGCGGCCTGGCCGGCGGCAGCCGGAGCGGCTTCGAGTCCGCTGCTCGCGGCGTCGGCACTGATCACCCTGATCCGACCACCGCGCAGGGCGATTGTCTGCATCAGCGATTGCAGTTGGGCAAAGGGCACGGTGAGCTGCCGCTCGGCCCGGCGTTGACGGCCGAGACCGAAGCTCTCGACCACCACCGTGAACATGCGGCTGTCGGAAACGGTGGCCTTACCAGTGGAAACACGCATCAGGAAGCCGCCCTGTTCAAAGCGCGCCGATCATAGGGACTGCCGCCGCCGCGACCGCCCGTTGGCCGCCAGCCGGTCGCGGCGCTGGTCGCCCAGCGCTCCTGGTCGGATGCGGCTAAGTTGTGTTCCTCCACACTCCGTCAAGATGTCTACGGGCGTCTGTTCTGTGCGGTACCTGAAGAGTCCCGAATGGTCCTGGCGCAGCTTCTTGCCACCGATCGTCCCTCTGGGGAACCGTTGACCCCTGGCAGCGCGACCTGTTCCCTCGACACCATCCAGCAGCAGATGGAGCGCTTGCCGCTGGGAGCCCGCCGCCTGGCGGTGCAGCTGCGCATGACCCTGGATCCCGAGTGGATCTGGTCCGTGCTCACGGATTACGAGAATCTCGATCGCTTCATTCCGAATCTGGCCAGTTCCCGCCAGCTGTGGCGCCGCTCAAACCGGGTGGCGGTGGAGCAGGTGGGCACTCAGCAGTTCTGCGGGCTGCGCTTCAGTGCCCGAGTGAAGCTCGAACTTGAGGAGGATGTCGAACAGGGACGGCTGAATTTCCGCATGCTGGAGGGCGATTTCCGCTGCTTTGAGGGGGCCTGGGTCGTCGGCCGCGACAGCACCAGCAGCTGGCTGCTCTACGACCTCACTGTTCAGGGCAAACCCGGTATGCCGATCGGCCTGATCGAGCAGCGCCTCAAGGATGATCTGGCCAACAATCTGCGCGGTGTGCAGCAAGAAGCGATGCGACGAGCCGAACTGGCCTGAGTGGTCTGGGTGCAGCCCTGAAATTGCCTGGAATCGCCCCAGCAACTTGCAGAGTGCTTCGGGCTGTCGAGCCAGGATCAGCCGACTTGAAGATTGGATCGAAAAAATTCTTGCTTGATTGAACTTTCCGCTCAGCTTTTTGCTGGCGTTCAAGCCCAAACAGGCGTCAAAAAGTTGTTTAACAGTTGATCCAATCTCTGAGAGATTGGATCACACATACCCCCAAGGGGATTCGAACCCCTGTCGCCTCCGTGAAAAGGAGGTGTCCTAGGCCTCTAGACGATGGGGGCGAGGCCACAGCTCTGAACCAGAGGTAAAAAACCTCACGGCGTTCCGGTGGAACCGGCTTTGCTGCTGAGAGGGACCGTACGGGGCGAAGGGACCGTTCGTCAAGGCGCCGTGTCATGGCGGCTCCCAGCCAAGCTTCTGATCTGCCTTGTGCTCTTCGGGTGAAATCTGTCCGCGCCAGATCGGCACGGTGAAGTGGAAGCAGGCCCCCTCGCCCGGTTCCGATACCACCCAGATGCGGCCGCCGTGCACGTCGGCAATGCGGCGGCACACCGAGAGCCCAACGCCGTATCCCGACGTGGTGCCCGAGGTCTGGGGCAGGCGCACCCGGTCCAGAAAGATGCGTTCCTGCTCCTCGATCGGGATGCCGGGGCCGCTGTCACAGATGCTGGCCTGCACCCACTGGCTGGTGCGGTGCAGCAGCCGCAGCGTGACCCGGCCCCCTTCCGGTGTGAACTTGAGGGCGTTTTCCAGCAGGTTGAGCAGCACCTGGCGCATGCGCCGCTGGTCGGCGTAGACGTCGGGAAGATCGCCGGGGATATCCGTCACCAGTTCGAGGTCGCGGTTCACCCAGAGCTTCTCCAGCTCCAGGATCGATTCGGCCGCCACCTGGCCCAGGGACAGGCGCTGGGGGTTGAACAGGGCCTCCCAGCGGGTGGTGCCCACCTCCAGCAGATCGCGGGAGAGTTCCTGGATGTCGTCGAGGCGGCGTTTGAGCACATCGCGGAAGCGGGGCTCATCGATCTGGCCGAGGCCGTGGCTCTGCAGGGCCAGTTTGGCGGCGGTCAAAGGCGTGCGCAGCTCGTGCGCCACCATGCGCAGCAGGCGCTCCTGGACGCTCAGCCGCTCAATCAGGGTCTCGTTCTCTTGACGCAGCACCAGCAGTTGGTCTTCCAGCTGCACTTCTCGCTGGGTGCGGCTGCCGTCCTGTTCGGCGGGGCGCAGGCTCAGCCCCAGGCTGCTCACCACCTCCATCTGCTGCCAGCGGGGCAGCCAGCTGCGCAGCTGCCTGCCGAGGGTGTTGCCGGCGAACACCTGTTTCGGCAGCGGCGCCAGCTTGATCAGGGCCGGGGTGGCCACGAGGCGATGCAGCTCCAGCAGTTCCGGCTGCTCGGAGGGATCGGCCACCTCCAGCGACACTTCGAACACCCGTTCCTCGGCGCGCAGGGCGTGCATCAGACCGCGCAGGTCGGAACTGGCCATGTGCTGCTTGGTGGCCACCAGCAGCAGCTGCAGGGTCTGGCGCGGTCCAGGCTCAGCTGGCACCGGGTCGAGTCTGGCCGCCAGGGGCCTGGGCAGGCCCTTCGGGGATAGCGATTCCTCCGCTGAAGGCAAGCCGATCCCTGCGACAACCTTCCAACCTTATGGGTTTCGGTGCTTTTGGGGCCGGAGCCCACCAAGCCGCAGGGTTCTGGCTAGGAAGGAGGGGCCGCGAATTCTGATCACGGCTTCCCCGACCGGACCCCCGTTCTGCCCATGTTGTCCGGACCTTTCTCTGCCCAGCAGGCTCCCACCAGCCGCATCAAGCTTGACAGCAACTTGCGTCGTTGGTTTTCGCGCAATCTCGGGCTGTGGCGTTCGCGTCGTCTCTATTTCTTCCCCGACGAAGAACCAATCCGGGTGGACATGGTGTTGCGCGTGGAGAGCTTCAGTGAGCCGATTGAGGGGGATGCGGCCTATCGCTTTACCTGGTGGCCTGAAAAGGAGTACGACTTCTTTGATCGCAAGCCCCGCTACTCGCGCGAGGGGACGATGGAGGCCTACCTCTGTGGCCACCAGCTGCGCCGCAGCCAGAGTCATCTGTTCGCTTTTCCCAGCAAAAGTCAGATCCGCCAGGTGGATGAGCACGAACTGGTGTTTGAAACCCACCATCAGGAGTGGGATGTGCTGGAGCACATCCGGCTGGTGGACCAGGACCGCTACCGCTCGCGCTCGATCTATTCCTGGTGCAACGGCGAGCTGGAGCTGGCCGAGGTGCACCACGAAATCCGGGCCGAAGGGCCCGGTGCGCCGCTGCAGGAACCGTCCTGAAAGCAGCCTGGGGGACGGGCGGAGCCGCCGACCATGCGAGACGATGGATCTGTCCGGATCCCACCTTGCTCTTGGCTTCCCTGTCTCGCCGCACCAGGGCCCTCCTGGCTGCTCCTCTGCTGGTCCTGCCCCTGCTGCTCGCCCCGGCTGCGGCCCTGGCAGCCCCGGCCACGCCTGCGGAGATGAACCTTTACACCCGCATCGCTGCCGTCAACGCCTGCATTTCCCGCTCGGCTGGTATTGATTTCGACAAGGCGGTGGGCATCGCTGGCGAAACGATCGCCCAGCTGATCCAGGGCCAGCACCAGGGCCTGATCCAGCAGGTCGGCACCAAGCCGCTCACGCTCGATGAGCTGCGCAAGGGCTCGATCAACTCCGCCGTGATCGGCGCCTACGAGATCTGCCCCAAGCAGGTGCCGCCTGAGGTGGCTAAAAAAGTCCAGGAGGCCCTGAGCAAGAAACCGGCTCAACCATCGGCTCCTCCCGCTCCCAAGTAGTAGCTCCCCCATGGCCGTCGTGCGCCTTGCCGACTATCGGGCCTGTGCCTACCTGCTGGAGCGCACCGACCTGACGGTGCGCCTCTTTGCGGACCATGCCCAGGTGTTGTCCCGGCTGGCGTTCTGCCCTGACCCCGCCGCCACCGGTCCCGACGGCCGCAACTCCCTGGGCCCGCTGGAGCTGAAGGGGGTGGATCTGGCCTTGCAGAGCCTGTCGCTGGATGGGGAGCTGCTGCCGGCTGCTGCGTTTCGGCTCACGCCGGACGGCCTGGTGCTCCACCACCCCCCGGAAGGGGCCTTCGTGGTGAGCTGCGAGGTGCGGATCGATCCGTACACCAACACCACCCTGGAAGGTCTCTATGCCAGTGGTGGCATGGTGACCACCCAGTGCGAGGCGGAGGGATTCCGGCGCATCACCTTTCATCCGGATCGGCCGGATCTGCTCAGTCGCTTTCGGGTGAGGATCGAGGCTGATCAGCAGCGGTTCCCGGTGCTCCTCTGCAATGGCAACTGCCTGGAAACCGGCCTGCTCGAGCCGGAGGCCGAGGGACCGGCCCAGCCGCAGCGCCATTACGCCATCTGGGACGATCCTTTCCCCAAGCCCTCCTACCTGTTCGCTCTGGTGGCCGGCCAGTTGCAGGAGGTGAGCGACAGCTTCACCACCGCCAGCGGACGCCTGGTGAAACTGCGTATCCACGTGGAGCCAGGTGATCAGGCGTTCACCGCCCATGCGATGGCCTCGCTCAAGCGCAGCATGGCCTGGGATGAGCGGGTCTATGGCCTCGAATACGACCTCGAAGAATTCAATATTGTTGCTGTGCGCCATTTCAACATGGGCGCCATGGAAAACAAGAGTCTCAATATCTTTAATTCCAAGCTGGTGCTCGCTGATGCCGCCACCGCCACCGATGCTGAGCTGGAGCGCATTGAGAGCGTGATCGCCCATGAATATTTTCATAATTGGACAGGCAATCGCATCACCTGTCGCGACTGGTTTCAGCTCTCGCTGAAGGAGGGCCTCACCGTTTTCCGTGATCAATGCTTCAGTGCCGATCTCCATGGCCAGTCGCTGAATCGGATCGAGAATGTTTCGATGTTGCGCAACACTCAGTTCCGCGAAGATGCTGGCCCGACGGCCCACCCGGTGCAACCGGATCAATATCAGGCGATTGACAACTTTTACACCACCACCATTTATGAGAAGGGTTCGGAGCTGATTCGCATGCTCCACACTCTGCTGGGTGAGGAAACCTTTTTCCGCGGCATGGCGCTCTATGTCAAGCGCCATGACGGCACGGCCGCCACTTGTGATCAGTTTCTGGCGGCGATGCGGGAGGCGGCCGAAGCCAGTTGGGCGGCGCAGGGTCTGGATGGCCGGCTGGCACCACCGCCGTTTGATTTTGCCGAGTTCCGCCGCTGGTACCACCAGGCCGGCACGCCGGTCCTGCAGGTGCAGCGTCACTGGGACGGCGAAGCCGGAGCCCTGGAGCTGACCATCCGCCAGCACACCCCTGCCACCCCCGGCCAGAGCGACAAGCAGCCCCTGGTGATTCCGCTGGCCCTGGGCCTGGTGGGCCAGGCCGGCGAGCCCCTGCCCCTGCGCCTGGCCGATGGAGCCGGCGGCCATCAGCATCTGCCCCTGCTGGCCGCTGGCTGGGGCGCCGGCAGTCGCCTGCTGGTGCTGGATCGGGCCGAACATCACCTGCGCTTTGAAGGCCTGCCCCCCCATCCCCATCCGCCGGCCCTGTCGCTGCTGCGCCATTTCTCGGCGCCGGTGAAGCTGGAGATGGGCCGTCCCACCAGCGAGCTGGTGCACCTGTTCGCCTGCGACAGCGATCCCTTTGCCCGCTGGGACGCCGGTCAGACCCTGCTGCGCCAGGCCGTGCTGGCCAGGGTGACGAGCTCGGCAGAAGCCCCGGTCGATCCGCACCGCGAGCAACTCGATGAGCAGTTGATCGAGGCCTGTGGCCGCATCCTGGCCGACCCCAGCCTGTCGGAGGCCAGTCGCTGTGCCCTGATGGCCCTGCCCGGACTGGCGGAGCTGGAAGAGGCGATGGCCGAGCCCGATCCGCCAGCTCTGTTCCTGGCGCTGCGCAGCCTGGAACGTCGGTTTGGCGAGGTCCTGGCTGAGCCGCTGCAGGCGGCCCTGGAGCGCTGCACGCCCCAGTGGCCCCTGGCCTGGCCCGAGGGCAATGGCGATCGGATGCTCACCGGCCTGATCTGGACCTGGCGGGTGGCGGCAGGTGATCCGGCGGCGATCGCCTCGGCGCGAGCGGCCGTGGACGGTGGCTCGATGACCCTGGCGCGGGCTGGCCTGCGGGCGCTCCAGAATCAGCCGCTTGCCGCCCGTCAGCAAGCGATGGCGGCGTTCTATGAGCGCTGGCAGGACAAGCCGGTGATCCTTGATGCCTGGTTTGCGCTGGAAGCGGCGGCCCCCTTTGCGGATGGCCTGGAGCGGGTGGCCCAGCTGCTGGAGCATCCACGCTTTGATCCCCAGGCCCCCAATTCGGTGCGGGCGGTGCTGGGCGGTCTGGCCGGTAACCCCCTGGTGTTCCATGCGGCCGATGGCCGCGGCTATCGCTTCATGGCCGAGCAGATCGCCTGGCTCGACGGGCGCAATCCGATCACGGCCTCACGCCTGGCCAAGATGTTCAGCCGTTGGCGCAGCTATGGATCCCTACGGCGGCAGGCCATGCATGGGGCCCTCGAGCAGCTGGCCGCAGCCCAGCTGTCCACCAACACGCGCGAGGTGGTGGAGCAGTGCCTGGGCTGAGCCCGAGCAATCCTGGCTTTGCAATGCTGCAGAACGCAGCGACATGCTGCGGTTGCCAGAATCGGTGCATCTCACGTCCTGGCAGGGAGATCCCTTGGTCAAGAGCTCCAGTCCCTTGGTTCGGCTCCTGCTGGTTGCCGAGTTGCTGGGGCTTGCTTCTGGGATCGTTCCCCTGGCAGCCCAGGCCGAGGCGGTGCCGCCCTCCCGGATTCGCCCCGGCTGGGGCTTTGATTGGCGCCACCCGGATCGGGCCAGCTGTCGGGAGATTACGCCGGCGGTGCTCCCCTCTTGCTCGCGATGTAAGGAGGTGCCCAATGCCTATGGCAGTGGCCTTGAGGCCCAGTCCTGTTATCTGGTGCCGAAGTTTGAATACATGATTTTTCCCACCGCTGCGGGCTGTGAAGCCGGCCTCCAACTGTTCAAGGCCAAGGGTGGGCGCTGATCGGCTCAGGGCAGGGGCGGTGGTGGTTGTAACAGGCCGGGCAAGGTTCGGGCTGGCAGCCTGAACACCTTGTCGCTACCGCCGCGGCTGAAGGTCTGGCTGTGGAGCAGTTGGAAAACCTGCTGGCGATAGCTGCCGCCCTCCGGGCCGGCGAACTGACCCCAGAGTCCCTCCCAGAAGAAATAGATCACGCCATGGCCACGCGCCGCCGACAGACGCACCTTCTCGGCAATTGTGGCCATGTCCGGGGTGCGGCCGCCGAAGCCGGCCAGGATGCCGATCTCCACCGGCATGCCCCAGCCGCGGGCTTTGAGCAGGGCTGGTTGGTTCAGGTCCTTGGCGAATCCCTGGATCGAATAGGCGTAGTTCTGAACCACCAGATCATCGATCAGTTCACCCAGGGCCCACAGCTCCCAGTCCTGCAGCCACTGGTTGTAGGCGAAGCGAAAGGGGCCGGGAGAGAGGCTGATCACGGTGCGTCGCGGACCGGAGGCCTGCTGCAGGCTGGCCCGCAGTTCCCGCAGCAGACCGGTGAGCTGCTGGCGCCGCCAACGCATCCAGCTGCGGTCCGTGTAGCTGGCGGGTGGTTCGCGTCCCGTCTGGCTGCGGTACAGGCTGCGGGTGTAGTCGTCGTAGCCCAGCTCCACCGGCCAGGCGAAGTGGTCATCCAGCTGGATGCCATCGACACCGCAGCGCTGCACGATCTCGGTGATCAGGCCGAGGAAGCGGGCTCGCACGCCTGGATGGGCCGGATTCAGCCACACCCGTAAATCCTTCAGCGGTGAGCTTTTCAGGTTGGCGCCGTGCAGGGCATAGAGGCTGCTGCCATCGGCGCGGCGCAGCACCCAGTCCGGGTGCTG
>CAIZOZ010000194.1 GCA_903934745.1 uncultured cyanobacterium | reverse complement strand
CAGAAGTTGAGGCCCCCGTGGCTGTCCGATGACGCCCCCCTTGGGGCGACATCGGCAACAGCCGCGATCAGGGGCCGACGCAACCACCACCAAGCGGAGACTGAGATGCTGCGCCATTCATCAACTCGTGGCCCATGAAAAGCAAAAAGCAGTAAGCTGCGCAAAGGTGCTCAACGAAGCCACCTTGAGCGGACAACAACGCTGATAGGTACCGCCTCCTGGACCTGTGCCCAGTCGGGCCCGAGGGCCTCACGCCAAGCAACGGGCAGCTCGGGGTTCTGGGGAAGAATGTGCTCGATCGTGTAGTTGGCCACCGCGATCGGTTCTTTGCTCTTGTAGTTCTCCAGTCGCCTGAGCCAGTAGCTGCAGCTCTTGTTGAACTTGTAAAGGTTGCGGATCTGGATCTCGCGGCGGAACTCCTCATCGGAGGGGAAGCGCCGGTAAGAGGCGAGATTGAGCAGGTGGGCCTTGAAACTGGGCAGGTAATGGCCACGTTGGCGGCGCAGGGCGCGGCTGAAGGTGGCGAAGGTTTTCTGCTGGGAGTTGGAGGGGATGGCGCAGACGGCGCGGCGGAAAACGTAGGACTCCAGCAGGCGCAGGGCTTCCAGCAACTCATCGCGGCTGAGCAGGCCGATCTCATGGTCGCCGTAGAGCTCCAGTAGCAGGGGTATGACCACGTTCACCTTGAGCTCGCGCAGGTCGTGGAAGGCGTCCTTGAGCTGGGGGTCAGGCTCCTGGGCCTTGGGCAGGAAGGCAGCACCAGCCTTGATGACCTGGTACTTGTCCTTGCCCTGCATCGTTCGGATCACTGGTGGATTGGCCTGCTGGATCAAGCCAGGCAAACCCTGGAGACACCGGCGGCAGACATGCCGATGGGCAGCCTCACAGGCCAGCTCCCCCAAACCGCAATCCCCACTAGGATGAACCGGTGTATTCAGGTGACTGCATGGCCACCACAGTGCGGCTGGAGGCTGCAACCGAGCAGCGGCTCGATCAGCTTGCGCAACTGACCGGACGGACCAAGGCCTTTTACCTACGGCAACTGATCGAGGCCGGGCTGGACGATCTTGAGGACGCCTACCTGGGAGCTGCGGCGGCGGAACGCATCCGACTGGGCCAGGAGCGCACCTACAGCCTTGACGACGTGGTGAGCGAGCTTGGTCTGGACCCTGCGACTCTCTGAGACGGCGAAGCGACAGCTGGGGAAGCTGGACATCAGCAACGCCCAGGCGATCTTGCGCTATCTGAACCGCCTGGTGCTGGAAACCACGGATCCGCGCGAACGCGGCAAGGGCTTGCGGGCCAATCTCTCTGGTTTATGGCGCTATCGCGTGGGTGATTACCGCGTAATCTGTAGCATCGAGGATCATGAGCTTGTGGTGCTCGTGCTGCAGATCGGCCATCGACGCGACGTGTACAAGTGAATACGACTCGGCTGCCCGAGGCCCTCATCGATGTGCACCACCGAGCCGATGAAGTGCACACCGATCTCCTCGGTGGATCCGGCACGGAGGATGTCAGCCCAGAGCTGCTGGCATTCCTTCATCGTCCACGAATAGGTGCGCTGATAGATCGGGATGATGAACTGGGAGACGGCGCCCAGGATCTGGAGGAGCTTGGCTTCCGTGGCTTTCATTGCTGAATCCCGCCGGAAAACGCTGCATTTTGTGCAGACTGCATTAATGCTT
>CAIZOZ010000193.1 GCA_903934745.1 uncultured cyanobacterium | reverse complement strand
CGGGTGAGATGTGTCGGGTAGTCAGGGCCATGCCTCCTGTTGCCGGTTGCTTCTACTCGTAGTGGCTCTTGAGACGGAGCATCATCACGATGCGCTCCTCCTGCTCCCCCAGCACCTGGTCAACGAGGCGATGCTGGATGTTGATGCGGCGGGAGCAGGCGCCGCGCAGTTCCCCGACCAGGGCCTCCTAGGGCGACGGTTGGACGTAGGGGTCGTTGGCTAGAAGCTTCAGCAGGGCCTGGGCTTGCTGCTTGAGAGCAGGCGATGGGGACGCGAGCTTGCGGGCGTCCTTCTGAGCCTGCTGGGTGAACAGAACCGTCCAGCTCACCAGAGCGGTTCGCTGCTCAGTTCGGAGACATCGGTGGTCATGCCTTCCAGGATCGACTCGCGCATCCCGGGGATCGCGACCAGATGCAGGGTTTCCTGGATGGCGCGCCAGTCGTCTTCCGAGAGCAGGACGGCATTGCTCCGCTTACCGGTGATCTGCACCGGCTCGTGGGACTGCCCCAGCTCATCGATCAAGGCGAAGTGCCGCTTGCGGGCTTCTGTGGCTGACACGATGGCCATGGCACTCCGGCTACCCGTACGTCAAAACGTACCGCCTTGGACGGTGTTGCGCTGGCGGGCATCCCAAACATGCCTGGCCCAGCCGTTCTTGTCGCCGCGCTCCAGCCCCGACCGACGCCGTGCCCGCGACCTGGTCGTCTGCTTCTTCTCAGCCCAGCAGCATCCGCAGCCTGGCGTTCCCGGCCGAGCCAGCGAGCGCGGCCGCCGGCTCGAGCTATGGCCACCAACTGCTCTCGGTGGCGGCTACCGTCTCCAGCCCGATGGCGATGCTGCTGCCGTCGCTCGGCTGCCGCCTGGGCCTTGGCTCCGGCCTTGATCTGGCCCAAGGCCTGCGCCCAGGTGCTGCCCGAACCGCCGCGCCTGCCCTGTGGCCGCTCCACCGGTGTTCAACGGCGCTGCTGGGCCAGCAGCCCGTGGCGGGGGGCGAACAGGAAACTGAGCAGAAACAGCCCCGTCTGCACCAGCACGATGCAGCCCGCCGTGGAGGCATCCATCCAGTAGCTCCAGTAGATGCCCAGCACGCTGGAGAGCACGGCCGAGCCGATCGCGATCCAGGTCATGCGGTCGAAGCGGTCGGTGAGCAGGTAGGCGGTGGCGCCCGGCGTCACCAGCATCGCCACCACCAGGATGATGCCCACGGTCTGCAGTCCGGCCACCGCCGCCAGGGAGAGCACCGAGAGCAGCAGGTAGTGCAGGAAGCCGGTGTTCACCCCGATCGAGCGGGCGTGGGTGGGATCGAAGCAGAACAGGATCAGGTCGCGGCGGAACAGCAGCAGCAGCACCAGCACCAGCACGCTGATGAGCACGGTCTGGCGGATGTCATCGCCGCTGATTCCCAGCACGTTGCCGAAGAGGATGTGGGTGAGATCGATCGTGCTGCGCACCTTCGAGATCAGCGTCAGACCGAGCGCGAAGAACCCGGTGAAGACCAGGCCGATCACGGCGTCTTCCTTGATCCGGGTCGCCTGCTTGATGTAGCCGATCGCGGCCACCGAGCCCACCCCGAACACGAAGGCCCCCAGGGCGAAGGGCAGGTTGAGCGCGTAGGCGATCACCACCCCAGGCATCACCGCGTGCGAGACCGCATCCCCCATCAGCGCCCAGCCCTTTAGGTTCATGAAGCAGGAGAGCACTCCACAGACACCCGCCACCAGGGCGCTCACCAGCAGCGCCCGCACCATGAAGTCGTGGCGCAGGGGCTCCAGCAGCCAGCTCAGGGGATCCATCAGCGCTCGCTCCCCGAGGGTTCGCGCCCCGGCTCCGGGCCGGGCGCGAGGCTCGGGCTGGTGAGCCGCTGGGCGGGGCTGCCCCCGAAGGTGCGCGCCAGGTTCTCCTCGGTGAACACCTCGGAGGTGTCGCCGTAGGCCAGAACGGTCTTGTTGATCAGCACCACCTCATCGCAGAAGCCGGTGACGTGGGAGAGGTCGTGGGTGGAGATCAGCAGGGTGCGGCCCTCGGCGCGGAACTGCTGGAACAACGTGATCATCAACCGCTCGGTGCGGATATCGACGCCCGCGAAGGGCTCATCGAGCAACAGCACGGACGCTCCCTGGGCCAGGGCCCGCGCCAGGAAGGCCCGCTTGCGCTGACCGCCGGAGAGTTCACCGATCTGGCGGTGGCGCAGGGGCCAGAGCTCCACCCGCTCCAGGCTCTCGCGCACAGCGCGGTGGTCGTCGCGGCCGGGAATCCTCAGCAGGTTCATGCCGCCGTAGCGGCCCATCATCACCACGTTGGCCACGTGGATGGGGAAGTTCCAGTCGACGCTCTCCATCTGGGGGACGTAGGCCACCGCCTGGCGGCGCAGGGACTGGCGCAGGGGCAGGCCGTTGATGCTGATCTCCCCCTGGGAGGGCCGCACGAAGCCCATCAGGGCCTTGAACAGCGTGGATTTGCCGGCGCCGTTGGTGCCCACCAGACCACAGATGATGCCGGCCTTCACGGTCAGAGTCACGTCATGGAGAGCCACCACGCCGTGGTAGCTGACGCAGAGGTGGCTGACGCGGATGCGCTCGGCGCTGGGGGGGAGGTCGGGATGGCTGGCCATGCGATCAGCTCCCCTTCAGGCCCTGGATCAAGGTCCGCACGTTGTGGCGCTGCAGCTTCAGCAGGGTCGGCGCCTCCCCCTGGGGGCTGGAGAGCGAATCGACGTAGAACACACCACCGAAGCGGGCCCCCGTCTGCTCGGCCACCTGACGCTGCACCTTGTCGCTGACGGTGCTCTCGCAGAAGACCGCCGGCACCTGACGCTGGCGCACGGTGGCGATCAGCCTCGCCATGCGCTGGGGTGTGACCTGGGACTCGGAATTCACCGGCCAGAGGTAGGCCTCATCGAGGCCGTAGTCATGGGCGAGGTAGGTGAAGGCCCCCTCGCAGCTGGCCAGCACCCGCCTGGGGCCGGGGATCGTGGCCAGCTCACGGCGCAACTCCAGGTCGAGGGCCCGGAGCTGGGCCCTGTAGGCCTCGGCGCGCCGCCGATAATCCTCGGCGTTGGCCGGATCGAGCTGGCTGAACGCCTGGCGGATGTTCTCCACGTAGATCTCAGCGAGGCGGGGGGACATCCAGGCATGGGGATTGGGTTTTCCCCGGTAGGCATCTTCGGTGATCGGCAGGGGCTTGATCCCAGCACTGAGGGTGGACCGCTTCAGGTTCGGCATGCCGGCCAGGAAGCGATCGCTCCAGCGTTCCAGGTTCAGGCCGTTTTCCAGCACGAGCGAGGCCCCAGCGATCCGACGCAGATCGCTGGGGGTGGGTTCGTAGCCGTGGATCTCCGCCCCCAGCTTGGTGATCGATTCCACCCTCAGGTGATCGCCGGCCACGGTGCGGGCCATGTCGGCCAGCACCGTGAAAGTGGTGATCACCAAGGGGCGCTCCTGGGTCACCGGGCCGGAACCGCGACAACCCGCCAAAACCGGCAGCACCAGGATGGCGATCAGCCAGCCCATGCTCCCGGCGGGACGGTGCCGGCGTGGGCTCCTGGACTCTGCACCGATCCGAGCTGTCAAACACCGTTCTCGTCAACGATCGAATCTAGGAGCCCAGGCAGCAGAAAGCCCCTGCTGGGGCAGGGGCTGAGGGGATCCAGGCTCAGGCCACGGGGGCCGGCCGGATCAGCCGATGGCGGGGGCGGTCAGTGCCAGGGGCACGATGGTGGTTGCGGCCAGATCCAGCGGGAAGTTGTGAGCATTGCGCTCGTGCATCACTTCGATGCCGAGGTTGGCGCGGTTGATCAGATCGGCCCAGGTGTTCACCACCCGGCCCTGGGAATCCAGAATCGACTGGTTGAAGTTGAAGCCATT
>CAIZOZ010000192.1 GCA_903934745.1 uncultured cyanobacterium | reverse complement strand
GATGCGCAGCTGATCAAGAGTGAAGGGGAGGTCCGCCATGGGATTCCAGTCAGGCCTCGGGGTCAGAGAACGGAACAGAAGCAGATCCTGAGCAGCTGGCAGGACTGGCCTGCTGAGGACGGCGGGTCTGCTGAAGAGGGCTGGGCTGCACAGCCGAGACAGGCGCTGGAACCGGTTTGCAAAGCCGAACTGGGTTCCCAGCCACAGCCGATTTGCCAGGCAAAACCGATTTGCCAGACAAAACCTTAGGGATCAGACACGGGAAGATCGAATTCAAGGGGATCAGGCCGCGGTCGATCGGGATCAGGGGAATCAGGGTTGCAAGCCAGATCTCGGCCTGGGAGAGGCGCCGCGGCGCTCGGGCCTGCAGGCCTGATGCGGAAGGGAGGGAAATCCCGCGCTGGGGTGCTTGAACGGATTCGGGCTCGCGGATTTGGGGTGACGTCGTTGGGGTGACGGAAGCGGCTGGCGGGGGCGGGGGAATGGGGCTCCGGGGGCCTGAATGGCAGAGCGGGACGTCCATCGCGACAACTCCTTCGGTGGCATGCCGTCGAGGGACCTCAGTGGCTGGATCTCTGTGATTGTTTGGCCCAAGCTCCTTGCCGTGGGACGAATCCCGGGCAAGAAGCTGGGGCCAGCAGGCCATGGCCTAACGCCATGGCCTGGAACCTGGATCGAGTCCAGGCCCCGGGGCGATCCCCATCGTCGCGCTGGATTGAACTCTAGGGGGCTCGGCTGGCAGCGAGAATCGGCACCTCACAGTTGCTCCCCGAGTCCATGTCCAGCGGCGGCCCCAATCCCAGCAGCCTGGTGATGCTGGGATTGCTCCTGGGATTTGCCGTGTTGCACAGCGGCGGCGCCTCGCTGCGGGCCTGGGGCGTGGAGCGGATCGGCGAGCGGGCCTGGCGGCTGCTGTTCGCCGGCCTCAGCATCCCGGCGGCGGTGGTGGTGATCGGCTACTTCCTGGCCCACCGCTACGACGGCGTGCGCCTCTGGAACCTGCAGGACCAGCCCTGGATCGTGCCGCTGGTCTGGATCGGTACGGCGATCAGCTTTCTGTTTCTGTACCCGGCCACCTACAACCTGCTGGAGATTCCGGCAGTGCTGAAGCCGCAGGTGCGGCTCTATGCCACCGGCATCATCCGCATCAGCCGCCATCCCCAGGCGGTGGGTCAGATTCTCTGGTGCGCCACCCACCTGCTCTGGATCGGCACCAGCTTCACGGCCTGGGCCTGTTTCGGCCTGATCGCCCACCACCTGTTTGCCGTCTGGAACGGCGATCGCCGCCTGCGCCAGCGTTTCGGCGCCGCCTTCGAAGAACTGAAGGCCAGCACCTCAGTGATGCCGTTCCAGGCGGTGCTGGATGGACGCCAGAAGCTGGTGCTGGCTGAGTTCCTGAGGCCCTCCCAGCTGGGCATCGCCATCGCCGTGGGCGTGTTCTGGTGGGCGCACCGCTTGATCGGCGCCGGCGCCACCGCCTTCGCCCGCAGCGCCATCGGCCACTGGCTGGCCTGATCGGCTGGTTCTGATCGGCGCCCCAGCACACGAGCCGGATCCCGGGGCCACGCTGCCTACACTTCGAGCAGCCGATTCTGCCGGATGCCGTCTGCAGCCCAGCTCGCCTGGTTGATCCCGGTGCTCCCCTTGCTCGGGGCCTGCCTCTCCGGTCTGGGGTTGATCACCTTCAACCGCACCGTCAACCGCCTGCGCAAGCCGGTGGCCGTGATGCTGCTCACCTGTGTGGGCGCCGCCGCCGTGCTCAGTTACGCCGTGCTGGCCGAACAGCTGGCCGGAGCCGGCATGACCGAGGTGCTGTTCGACTGGGCCAGCGCCGGCACGTTCAATCTGCAGATGGGCTTCCGGGTCGACCCCCTCGGGGCGGTGATGCTGGCCCTGGTCACCACCATCGCCCTGCTGGTGATGGTCTATTCCGATGGCTACATGGCCCACGACAAGGGCTATGTGCGCTTCTTCACCTATCTGGCCCTGTTCAGCAGCTCGATGCTGGGTCTGATCATCAGCCCGAACCTGCTCGAGATTTACGTGTTCTGGGAGCTGGTGGGCATGTGCTCCTACCTGCTGGTCGGCTTCTGGTACGACCGGGACGGCGCCGCCAATGCGGCCCAGAAAGCCTTTGTGGTGAACCGGGTCGGCGACTTCGGCCTGTTGCTGGGCATCCTGGGCCTGTTCTGGGCCACCGGCAGTTTCGGTTTCGAAGAGATCGGCACTCGCCTGAGTGAGGCCGTGGCCGGCGGCAGCCTCGGCAATGGCGTGGCCGTGCTGCTGTGCCTGCTGGTGTTCATGGGACCGATGGCCAAGTCGGCCCAGTTCCCGCTGCATGTCTGGCTGCCCGACGCCATGGAGGGCCCGACACCGATCTCGGCCCTGATCCACGCCGCCACGATGGTGGCCGCCGGGGTGTTCCTGGTGGCCCGGCTGCAGCCGGTGTACGCGCCCTTCCCGGCGGTGCAGGCCACGATCGCCGTGATCGGCACGATCACTCTTTTTCTGGGGGCCTCGATCGCCCTCACCCAGATGGATCTGAAGAAGGGGCTGGCCTACAGCACCGTCTCCCAGCTGGGTTACATGATGCTGGCGATGGGCTGCGGCGCCCCGGTGGCCGGCATGTTCCACCTGGTCACCCACGCCTTCTTCAAGGCGATGCTGTTCCTCTGTTCCGGCTCGGTGATTCACGCCATGGAGGAGGTGGTGGGCCATGAGCCGGTGCTCGCCCAGGACATGCGCCTGATGGGCGGCCTGCGCAAGTTCATGCCGATCACCAGCACCACCTTCCTGATCGGCTGTGTGGCGATCGCCGGCATCCCGCCCCTGGCCGGCTTCTGGAGCAAGGACGAGATCCTTGGCCAGGCCTTCGGCAGCTTCCCGATTCTGTGGGTGGCCGGATTCATCACCGCCGGCATGACCGCCTTTTACATGTTCCGGCTCTACTTCCTCACCTTCGAGGGCAGCTTCCGCGGCAACGACAAGGCCGCAGCCGCCCTGTTGCTGGCGGCGGCCGGCAAAGGCAGCGGCGAGGAGCACGGTGATGACCACGGCTCCAGCCATGCTGACCATCCCCATGAATCCGGCTGGCAGATGGCGATGCCCCTGGCGGTACTGGCGGTGCCGTCGGTGCTGATCGGCCTGCTCGGCACCCCCTGGCACAGCCGCTTCGCCGCCCTGCTCAATCCGGAGGAAGCCGCCGAGATGGCTGAACACTTCTCCTGGGCTGAGTTCCTGCCCTTGGCCGGCGCCTCGGTGGCGATCTCGGTGGCAGGCATCACCCTGGCAGTGCTCGCCTACCTGCTGCACAAGATCGACCTGGGCACCGCCGTGGCGGGTCGCTTCCCTGCCCTGAACCGCTTCCTGGTCAATAAGTGGTATCTCGACGCGATCAACGAGCGCATCTTCGTCAACGGCAGCCGCAAGATCGCCCGCCAGGTGCTGGAGGTGGATTCCAAGGTGGTGGACGGGGTCGTGAACCTCACCGGCCTGCTGACCCTGGGCAGCGGCGAAGGGCTCAAATACTTCGAGACCGGCCGGGTGCAGTTCTATGCCCTGATCGTGTTCGGTGGCGTGATCGCCATGGTTCTGCTGTTCAGCGCCTTCGGCTGAAGGGCCAACTGAGCGCCTCAGCCTGTGTGCCATCCCCCACCAGCCCAGTGCAGGCCTGGTGGGTATTTCTACACTCCGGCCATCACCCTTGCACGGGCCTGTGGCATTCCCCTGGCTGAGCGCCTCGATCCTCTTTCCGATCTCGGCTTCCCTGCTGATCCCTTTCATCCCCGACAAGGGGGATGGCAAACAGATCCGCTGGTTTGCCCTCGGCATCGCCCTGGTCACCTTCCTGCTGACCGTGGGCGGCTACCTCAACGGCTATGACCCGGCGGTGGCAGGGCTGCAGCTGGTGGAGCGGGTGCAGTGGCTGCCGGATCTCGGCCTGGCCTGGTCGGTGGGCGCCGACGGCCTGTCGATGCCGCTGATCCTGCTGACCAGCTTCATCACCGCCCTGGCGGTGCTGGCGGCCTGGCCCGTCACCTTCAAGCCACGGCTCTTCTACTTCCTGATCCTGGCGATGGATGGCGGCCAGATCGCCGTGTTCGCCGTGCAGGACATGCTGCTGTTCTTCCTCTCCTGGGAGCTGGAGCTGCTGCCGGTGTATCTGCTGCTGGCGATCTGGGGGGCCAAGAAGCGCCAGTACGCCGCCACCAAGTTCATCCTCTACACAGCCGGCGGCTCGGTGTTCATCCTGCTGGCGGCCCTGGCCATGGGCTTCTACGGCGGCGGCACTCCCAGCTTCGAATACACAGCCCTGGCCGCCAAGGAATTCGGCACCGGCTTCCAGGTGCTCTGCTACGCGGGCCTGCTGATCGCCTTCGGCGTCAAGCTGCCGATCGTGCCGTTGCACACCTGGCTGCCCGATGCCCATGGCGAAGCCACGGCCCCGGTGCACATGCTGCTGGCCGGCATTTTGCTCAAGATGGGCGGCTACGCCCTGCTGCGCTTCAACGTGCAGATCCTGCCGTTGGCCCATGCCCAGTTCGCGCCGCTGCTGGTGGTGCTGGGGGTGGTGAACATCATCTACGCCGCCCTCACCTCCTTCGCCCAGCGCAATCTCAAGCGCAAGATCGCCTACAGCTCGATCAGCCACATGGGCTTCGTGCTGATCGGCATCGGCAGCTTCAGCGCCCTCGGCACCAGCGGCGCCATGTTGCAGATGGTCAGCCACGGCCTGATCGGCGCCAGCCTGTTCTTCCTGGTGGGCGCCACCTACGACCGCACCCACACCCTGCAGCTCGATGAGATGGGCGGCGTGGGCCAGAAGATGCGCAAGATGTTCGCCCTCTGGACCGTCTGCTCCCTGGCCTCGTTGGCCCTGCCGGGCATGAGCGGCTTCGTCTCGGAGCTGATGGTGTTCGTGGGCTTTGCCACCAGTGAGGCCTATTCGCTCAGCTTCCGGGTGGTGATGTCGGTGCTGGCGGCGGTGGGGGTGATCCTCACGCCGGTTTACCTGCTGTCGATGCTGCGCGAGATCTTCTTCGGTAAGGAGAACGCTGAACTGGCGGCCCACACCCAGCTGGTGGATGCCGAGCCCCGCGAGATCTACATCATCTCGGCTCTGCTGGTGCCGATCATCGGCATCGGCCTCTACCCGCGGATCATGACCGACACCTACCGGGCCTCGATTGAGGCCCTGGTGGCCCGCGAAGAGGTGGCGCTGGCCAAGGTGGAGAATCCACCGGCCCGAGCCGTGATGCGTCAGCTGCCGATGGGCCTGCTGAATCCGGCGCTGCTACAAGCCCCGGCGCTGGGCTGAACCCTTACAGCGGCTCACACCCTCCCTACCAGGGCGTCCAGTGGTAACGAAACTCTGCAGCCCACCCAGGGCTGCACTGGCGTTGCGGCGCACTCTGTCTACGCTCCTGTTCCGATACCTGCCCAGCCATGCGTCAGCTGAACTTCCTGCTGATCTTCAGCTTCGGCCTGGCGATGGTGATGTTCACGCTTGAGAACACCGCCGCCACCACCGTCCACTTCCTGCCCGGGGTGAGCACCACCCTGCCGCTGGCGGCCCTGCTGCTGGTGGTGGGCGGCATCGGCGCCATTGCGGCCTGGATTTTCGCCGTCTGGAGCGGTGTGGTGAAGAAGGTGGAAACTCTGCAGGATCCGGATGAAGCTGAGGCCCAGCAAGTGCGCATCCAGGAGCTGGAAAACGATCTACAGCGCTACCGCGCCACCGTGGATGCCCAGCTGGCCCTGCTGCCGGCGGCGGGGCAAACCTCCAGCCGCGAAACCGCCGTCCAGAGCGAAACAGCTTTCGTTTCGATGGAGTGAGCCGTGCACGGGCAGAAACACCGCCCGCTGCAAACAGGCTGAATCAAGACTGGGTGCACGGCAAACAGGCGGCCCCGAACACCACGGCAGGCCACCAAGACTTCAGCACCAGCCCTTTCAGAGGCGCAGACGGCTGCACCAACAGGGCCTGGACGCGCCACGAACGGGCAAGGTTCCCACTCCAGAGGCTGAACTCTGGGACGCTGACTGGTCAGCTGGGGCAGGGCTCGTTAAGTTGATCGCCAGGTCCTGGTCATGATCCCAGTTTTCGCCCCTTCCCAGGCCATACCACCGAACGCGGCCGCCGCTTCCGATTGCCGGGGGCAGGGTGGCTGAGGCCGGCGCCAGGCTGGCGATCCGCCTGCTGCAGGACGCGGCCGAGCGGGGCGAGATCGATCCCTGGGATGTGGATGTGATCGCCGTGATCGACGGCTTCCTCGACCAATTGCGCCAGCGAATTGAGGCGCCGAGGCTGATGGCGCTTCAAGGAGGCAGCTACGAGCAGGATCTGGCCGAGAGCAGCGAGGCCTTCCTGGCGGCCTCGGTGCTGGTGGGATTGAAGGCGGAAGTGCTGGAAGCGGCCACCTTCCCGCCGGAAGTGATCGTGCTGGAGGCCTGCGAGGACGACGATCGCGGCGACGACTGGGCTGGAGACGGGGGCTTCAGCCTGCCGGCTAAGCCCGAACGCCGTCTGCAGCGGCGCCTGGTGGCCCCACCACCTTTGCAGCGGCCCGTGACCCTGGGGGAGCTGATCCGCCAGCTCGAAGACATCGCCGCCCAACTCGAAGCCGACGAGGGTCGGGTGCGCCAGAAGCAGCGGCCCAAGCGCTACAGCGATCGGGACGCCATCGCCCAGGTGACAGCTCTGGCCCACCGCGAGAAACTGCCGGAAACCACCGCCGGCCTCAGCCGCTTCCTGCAGAGCTGGAGCGACAGCGCCAGCAGCCACTGGGTGGGCTTCGAAGAGCTGGTGCAGGCGTGGGGGCTGGCCGTGGAGCAGGCCAGCGCCCAGGAGGACCTGGACCAGGATCGGGTGGGGGTGTTCTGGGCCCTGCTGTTCCTCTGCTCCCAGGGGAAGGTGGAACTGGACCAGCCCGGTGGGCTCTATGCACCGCTGAGCCTCAAGCGCCTGGTGGCACCAGGGGAGATGGTGGCGTTACCGCTGGCCGTAGCCGCCAACCCCAGTGCCCAGGGGTCAGATGGGGGTCCGGCTCGCCAGCAGCTGGCAGCCTGAGCCGACTCCCTAGGCTGCAAAAGAGGTTGGAGTGGCCGACGCCGATGAAGGCGATGATTCTGGCGGCCGGTAAGGGAACAAGGGTGCGGCCGATCACGCACACCACACCCAAGCCGATGATCCCGATTCTGCAGAAACCAGTGATGGAGTTTCTGCTGGAGCTGCTGCGTGAGCATGGCTTCAACGAAATCATGGTGAATGTGTCGCACCTGGCCGAGGAAATCGAGAATTACTTCCGCGACGGACAGCGGTTCGGTGTACAGATCGCTTACAGCTTCGAAGGCCGTATCGAAGATGGCCAACTGATCGGCGATGCCCTCGGATCGGCCGGCGGGCTCAAGCGCATCCAGGATTTCCAGCCCTTCTTCGATGACACCTTCGTGGTGCTCTGCGGGGATGCCCTGATCGATCTCGATCTCACCGAAGCGGTGCGGCGCCACAAGCAGAAAGGTGCCATGGCCAGCATGATCACCAAGCGGGTGCCGAGGGAGCTGGTGAGCAGCTACGGCGTCGTGGTGACCGACCCGGAGGGCCGGGTGCTGTCGTTTCAGGAGAAGCCAGCGGTGGACGAGGCCGCCAGCGACATGATCAATACGGGCATCTACATCTTTGAGCCCGAGGTGCTGGACTTCATTCCCAGCGGCATACCGTTCGACATCGGCTCCGATCTGTTCCCGAAGCTGGTGGCAGCTGAGGCGCCCTTTTATGCGCTGCCGATGGAATTTGAGTGGGTGGATATCGGCAAGGTGCCGGATTACTGGCAGGCGATCCGCAGCGTGCTGCAGGGCGATGTGCGCCAGGTGCAGATCCCTGGCCAACAGGTGCGACCCGGCATCTACACCGGACTGAATGTGGCCGCCGACTGGGACAAGATCACGGTGGAAGGGCCGATCTATGTGGGCGGCATGACCCGGATTGAAGACGGTGCCACAATCATCGGGCCGGCGATGATCGGCCCCAGCTGCCACATCTGCAGCGGCGCCACGATCGACAATTCGATCATTTTTGATTATTCCCGCATCGGTGCCGGTGTACGTCTGGTGGAAAAGCTGGTGTACGGCCGCTACTGCGTGGATCGCAACGGCGACCATTTCGACCTGCAGGAAGCCTCCCTGGATTGGCTGATCACGGACGTGCGCCGCCAGGATGTGGCCAGCCCCTCGCCCCAGCAGAAAGCGATGGCAGAGCTGCTGGGCAGTGAGCTGGCGCTGAGCCCCTGACGCAGGGGCCAACAGGCTTGCAACAACAAACAGAGCGTTGCCAGCGGATCACCACCTGGCACACCCAACCTCACAGATCGCGATCAGCAGGCGATCGACGCCGGGCCTTCACCAAGCAACACCACTGATTTGCCAAAATCACAGCGTGGATGGGTGGCATCCCTGATATACCAATCGGGTTGTCTGTTCAATTCACACCCGAATCGCTCCCCAAACATCGATCGAAAGAACTCCACTCAGGATGGTGATCCATGGAGGGAGCGAGCCCCCACCAACTTCGCCGCCACCCCGCCAGCGCTGCCCCCCACAGACTCGACCCCGGCCAGCCGCAGAATCTCGGGGATGCGCTCCTCGGCCTTGACGGCCATCAGGTGCACTCCCTGGGCGATGCTGCGGTAGGTGGCCACCTGCTCGGCGGCAATGGCGATCCCTTCAGCCGCAGGATCGGCAGCGGCGGCGAGGCGATCCATGATCGCCTGAGGGATGGTGACGCCGGGCACCATGCGGTTGATGAAGGCGGCGTTTTTGGCCGATTTGAGCAGGAACACCCCCGCCAGCACCGGCAGGCCCAACGGCTGGGTGATCTCCTGCACGAAGCGTCTCAGCGCCTGCTCATCCATCACCATCTGGGTTTGCAGGAAGCGGGCGCCAGCGGCCTGTTTGCGCCGCACCCTCGACACCAAACCGCTCCAGCTGGTCGCCTGGGGATCGGCCGCCGCTCCGGCAAACAGCTCGGTGCCACCATCGGGCAGATCACCCTTGACCGGATCCTCGCCGGCATTGAAGCGCTGCACCAGCTGCAGCAGCCGCACCGCCTCCAGCTCATTCACCGGCCGGGAGTTGGGCTGATCGCCCGCCTTGAGCGGATCGCCGGTGAGACACAGCAGATTACGAATGCCGAGGGCATGGGCGCCGAGCAGATCAGCCTGCAGGGCCAGGCGGTTGCGATCGCGGCAGGTGACCTGCAGCACCGGCTCCAGGCCTTGGTCCAGCAACAGCCGGCACATCGCCAGACTGCTCATACGCATCACCGCCCGGCTGTTGTCGGTGATGTTGACGGCATGCACCAAACCCCGCAGAGCGACGGCGGCAGCGAGAGTGCGCCCCGGGTCACCTCCACGCGGCGGGGTCACCTCCGCCGTGAGAGCGAATTGACCAGCAGTCAGGGCCTCCTGAAGCAGCACATCACCTCCGAAACGACAGCCGCCGCACACTCAGGCCATCATGCTGCAGCAAGCTGCCCTCTGTAAAATTATCAGTTGGCAGGAAAGAAAGAAGAGTGATGCATCAAGAAAAACTGGCAGATCAACCATCGCCATTGAGCAAGCCGCACCATCGCCGATCATCGCCCACCCGATCATCCGTGCTGCAGAGCAACCCAGCCAGCTCTGCCCATTTCATCAAGGTCTGGGCCACTCCAACCGAGGTGGCTTAACGCCACCCAGCCAAAAACATCCAACCGGGAACCGCAACCAATCGCGGACTGGCCCTGGGGAGTGATCGCACCTTGCTCAGAGCTCAAACAGGAGGCGCCAGAGCCGTTCCATTCCGGTGGACACGCCTATCCAACCCCAGGGATAGCTTCTTTCCCCTGGAGATCGGCGAAACAATCCTCGCCAGAGGTTTCGAATCCACGGGACCATAGGCAGCAATCTGCTCAATCGCGCCTCTGGCCGCACGACTGGGCCGACAGCAACCATCCCAGCCGCTGTCATCACTGGGACAGCCACCTTTTTGGGTCAAGGGACGTAGGGGCTGCGCACCGGCCAGCAACGGAGCCTGGCAGACAGTGAGCCAGATCACCCTGCAGAAGCAGCAGGACGAGGGGAAAGACAACTTGGTTCCGCCGGGATCGACGCAGCTCGCCATGCTGAGGGCAACAAGAGCCTGAGCGACGCGTCCTGCGAGGAACGGCGGCAAGCCGCTTGCGGCCCGGAACCTGGGGGATTCCAGCCACGGGATGGCACCGGCGGCGTCCAGGAACAGACGTTGTGCCTGCTGAGAAGCCTGTCGACGCCTGCACGGGATTGAGGTGCTGACCTGGGCCGCTCAAAGCGGCAGAGCCACCCCCAGATCCGCCCCCATCTTGCAGCGCCAATCTGCTTACAGT